>NZ_JAKZKW010000009.1 GCF_022808695.1 Fundidesulfovibrio soli | reverse complement strand
CCCCGGCCCCCGCGACGAAGCGGGGGCCGGGGCGGCGGTCAGGCTGTATGAACTGGACGGGACGGCTCGGGTCAGGAGAGCCGGGCCGGGTCAGCGTCCATTCCCGATGACGGTTCTGGTGATGGCCTCGGTCAGATCCTTCAGGTCCACTGGCTTGGACAGGTAGTCGTTCACGCCGGTGGACAGGATGCGCTCCCGGTCTCCGACCATGGAGTAGGCCGTCAGGGCGATGATCGGAATGTTCCGCACCGCCGGGTCGCTGGCGTTCCTGATGATCTCCGTGGTCTTGATGCCGTCCAGCACGGGCATCTGGATGTCCATGAAGATCAGGTCGAAGCGGCCCTTGTCCAGGGCCTCCAGAACCTCCTCCCCGTTGCTCGCCAGGGTCACCTTGTGTCCCGCCATCTCGAGGACCCGGCAGATGAAGAGCTGGTTCACGGAGTTGTCCTCGGCCACCAGGATGTCGAGGCGGGGGAGCCCGCTGAGAGCCCCTATGGACGCCGGGCTGATGTTGCTGCCGCCGGTCTGGGCCTGCTGCACCGTCTTGAATGATGCGGAGAAGCAGAAAACGCTGCCCTTGCCCGGCATGCTCTCCACGCTGATCGCCCCGCCCATGAGCTCCGCGAGCCGTTTGGAGATGGCCAGCCCCAGGCCCGTGCCGCCGAAACGCTTGGAGTAGGAGCTGTCCGCCTGGGAGAAGTTCTGGAACAGCCTGCTCAGTTGGGTCGGCGCAATGCCGATGCCGGTGTCGCTGACGCAGAACTCCAGGGTTGCGGACCCCGCGGGGGCGGCGACGGTCCTGACGGTCAGGGTCACGGAGCCTTTGTCGGTGAATTTCAGGGCGTTGGACAAAAGATTCTTCACGATCTGGGCGATGCGCAGGGAGTCTCCGAGTATGAGCCCCGGCATGTCCGAGGCGGGCGCGAAGCGAAGGTCGAGCCCCTTCTCCATGGCCTGGACGGAGAACTCCTGCACGAGGGACTCCAGCATGGCCCTGGGGTCGAAATTGCCCAGGTCCAGCTCGAGCTTCTGGGCCTCGATCTTGGAGAGGTCGAGCACGTCGTTGACGATGGCCAGCAGCGACTGCGCGGATGAGCGGATCATGGACAGGAACTGCTTCTCCTCAGGCTTTTCGGCCGAAGTCAGGAGCAGGTCCGTCATGCCCATGATGCCGCTGATGGGCGTGCGTATCTCGTGGCTCATGTTGGCCAGGAATTCGGTCTTGGCGCTGCTGGCGGCCTCCGCCCACTCCTTGGCGTTCACGATCTCCGTCTCGAAGCGTTTGCGGTCGGTTATGTCCTCGATCATGCCCACGGCGAAGAAGGCCGCGTCCGCCGAATCGCGCAGCACCGACAGCGTCAGCCTGGCCCAGATGGTCTCCCCGTCCTTGCGGCCGAGCCGGATGTCCGTGTGCAGCCTGCTGGTCTCACCGGCCGCCACCCTGGCGTAGCTGGCGTGGAAGCGTTCGGCTTCCACCGGGGGCATGAGCTGGCTCAGACCGGCCGCCAGCAGGTGTTCCCTGGAGTGGCCGAGCATGTCCGACATGGCCTGGTTGGCCTCCAGGATGCGGCCCCTCTGGTCGAGGAAGACCATCCCGTTGACAGACTGTTCGAAGATGATCCGGAATTTTTTCTCGCTCTTGCGGAACGCCTCTTCGGCCTGCTTGAGCCGGGAGATGTCCACGAAGGTGATGAGCACGCCGTCTATCAGGCCCGCTTCGGTGCGGTAGGGCAGGATTCGCTTGAGCAGCCAGACCCCGCTGGCGGTCATGACCTCCTTCTGGGACGGCGTCCCGCTCTCCAGCACCCTGCGGGCGTTCACCAACATCTCAGGGTCGTCAACGATGTTGGAGGAGATGTGCTGGATGGGGCGCCCGATGTCCTGGGGCAGAAGGTTGAAGGAAACCGTGGCGGAGGGGGTGAATTTGCGGATCTGGAGCTGCTTGTCCAGGAAGATGGTGCCGATTTCGGTGCTCTTCAGGAGGTTGTCGATGTCCCTGCTGAGCTGGATCAGCTCGTTGATCTTGTTCTCGAACTCCGAGTTGACGGTGTAAAGTTCCTGGTTGACCGAGTGCAGCTCCTCGTTGGTGGACTGCAGCTCCTCGTTGGAGGCCACCAGCTCCTCGTTGGTGGCCTGCAGCTCCTCGTTGCTGGTCTCCAGCTCCTCGATGGTGGCCTGCAGGTTTTCCCGGGTGTACTGCAGTTCGTCCTCGAGCATCTCCAGGCGTCTGCGGGAGCCTTCGTCCAGGACGAAATCCTCGGCCGCCTCCTCTAACGGCGCGGACTCCTGGACGGTCTCCAATATGACATGGAGGTACATGCCGGTTTCGTGTTTGCCGCTCACCGGCTCCACACGGAGGGACACAGCCTCCTCCCCGTCGGGCAGGAGGGCCTGGACCCGGCCGTAGGCCACGGGCGCCTTGTCGCGCAGCGCCCTCTGGATGGCGGCGGAGAGGGCGATGCGCAGGTCGCCCTGCACGAGGTCCAGGATGTCGATGCTCGTGCGCCCGCGATGCCGCAAAAACCTGCTGGCGTCGCCGAAGGTGTGCAGTATTTCGCGGTTCTGGCTCAGCAGGAAGCCCGGGGGCATCCGCTGTTCGAGCAGCACGTCGTAAACGCCCAGCAGCCACTGGTCGCTTCGTACTTGCCTGGTGAGCGAGGGCAGGACGATCTGATGGCTTGTCATGGCGAATCCGTCCTGCTTGCGGGCGAAGTTCGTCAGCCTCGCCTCGCGCCGCTTGGAGTGGATCCGCCAGTGCCTGTCCACGGAATCGAATTCGTCCTCCATTTCCCCAAGGGTCTCGCTGGGCCCCAGGAAAAGGATGCCCTTGGGCTTCAGGGCGAAATGGAAGAGTGCCAGCACCTTCTTTTGTACAGCCGGCTGGAGATAGATGAGCAGGTTGCGGCAGACGATGAGGTCGATCTTGGTGAACGGCGGCGAATTCACCACGTCGTGCTGGGTGAAGACGATCATCTGCCGCAGTTCCTGGGTCACCTGGAAATGCGAGTTGCTCTGCCGGAAGAATCTGTCCCTGCGCATGCTGGAGACGTTGACCATGTTCTCTTCGGTGTAGATTCCGGCCGAGGCCACGTCCAGCGACTCCCGGTGCACGTCGGTGGCGAAGATCTTCACGCTTGGCGGCCGCTCCATGCCCGAGGTGCGCTCCAGGAAGAGCATGGCCACGGAATAGGCTTCCTCGCCTGTGGCGCAGCCCGCAACCCAGACCCTGACGCCGATCTCGGGGGCGGCGTTGGCAAGAATCGTGGGGATGACCACCCGCTCCAGGTGGTCGAACGCGCCGGGAGTGCGGAAAAACTGGGTCACGCCGATGAGCAGGTCCTTGTACATGAGGCTGAGCGCCTCCCTGTCCTCCTCAAGGTGTGCGGCGTAGTCGGCCACGGTGTCGAAGCCGCCCATGGTCATCCTGCGTTGGATGCGCCGGGAGACCGTGGCCGGTTTATAGTACGCGAAGTCGATGCCGTAGCCTTTGTTCAGCAGGCGGAAGATCGCGGCGTATTCGCCGTCGTCGATTTTGGACGGCTCCGTGAGAGTGTTTGCCGGAAGATGGCGGACGTGCCGCAGGATCGCGCCGGGCATGGCCTCGGGGTTGAGCACCTGGTCCACGACTCCCGTGGCGATGGCGCTGGCGGGCATGCTGTCGAACTTGGCTGTCTTCACGTCCTGGGCGAGGACCAGGCCCCCGGCGGTGTGGATGTCCTTGATGCCGTGAGAGCCGTCGCTGCCCGATCCGGAGAGCACCACGGCGACGGCGTTCTTGCCCGCGTCATGGGCCAGGGAGCGGAAGAATATATCGATGGGAAGGCTCAATGTCTGCCCCGGGTCCCGTTCGGAGAGCAGGAGCCTGCCGTCGGAGACGACCATCACCATCTTCGGGGGCAGCAGGTAGACCGTGTTGGCTTCCAGCGGCATGTCATTCTCGGCGATCTGAACCGCCAGTTTGGTGTGCCTGGCCAGGATTTCGTCCATCATGCTGATGAAATCCGGGGAGAGGTGCTGCACCACCACGAAGGCCAGCCCGCAGTCGGGGGGCATGTGGTCGAAGAAGGATTCCAGGGCCTCCAGGCCGCCCGCGGAAGCGCCTATGCCCACGATGTAGGTGGGTTCGCCGTTCGTTTCGCCTGTCGGGGGGCAGGGCTCCAGCAGGTCGGCGGCGTCATCGGTCATGGACTGGTTGTCGGCGCCAGCGGAAAATTTCGAAGTGTCGCCCGGCTGGAGGGGGGTGGAACTCATTATGCTTCCTCGGTATACGCCTCGGCGGCTTCATTCTGGCAGCAGATAAACAGCAATTATTATTACAATAAATTTGGCAGGGTGAAATGACTCCAGCCCGTTTGCGCGGCTCGCCAGCATCCACGGAGGGGCGGCGTTCAGCGCAGGGGAAAGTGGGATGGGGCTATCAACCAACAGCCTGAAGTTGAATTAAACTACCACTTCTGAACAAATACTGAATGATAACTCCGCGTCAAGAGGTTTGAAGTCCAGGCGGGCCGATATGGATGTAATTATTTAATATACAGATTCTTTTTTTGGAACGTTCAGACGTGGGTGAGGAGCCTCGATAACCGCCCCGGCTTCGCCTCAGGCGGGCTTGAAAGCGTGCGGCACGAACCTGCTCAGGTTGGTGGTGATGCGCCCCCCCGATTCCCTGATTCCCATGCCCGCGGCCCAGCCCCCCACGACCCAGGCCCCGACCACGGGCCTGGCCCCGCTGAAGTCCGGCAGCTCGCACAGGGCCTGCCACACCACGTCGGACTCGTCGTAGCCGCCGCCCGTCCGCTCGATGGTGGCTCCCCCTTTGACCAGGGCCATGTTGGCCCCTTCCCGGGCCAGCTTGGGCTTGACCACGTAGTCTGCGAGCCCGCGCGGGCCGTCGAGATAGGCCGGGACCAGGTTCGGGTGGCCGGGGAACAGCTCCCAGAGGATGGGCAGGATGGCCTTGTTGGAGAGCAGCATCTTCCAGGCGGGCTCGATGAAGGCCGTCCGCTCGGAGGCGTAGGCCAGATATTGCCCGAAATCCTCCCGCACGAGCCACTCCCAGGGGTAGAGCTTGAACAGGCTCTGGATGTCCCTGCCGCGCATGTCCACGAAGCGCATGGCCGTGGCGCTCCAGCCGATCTCGTCCACGTGCAGGAAGTCCGTGGCCAGGCCCGCCGACTGGGCGGTGTCGCGCAGGTAGTTGGCGGTGATGATGTCCTCCACGTCCCTCGTGGAGGCGAAGTGCAGGATGTCGCCGCGCAGTTTGGGCTTGAGTTCGGCCCAGCGGGCCAGGAGCTTCTCGTGGATGGAGTTGAACTGGTCCAGCCCGGGGAAAACGTCCTGCAGCCAGAACCACTGGATCACCGAGGCCTCCAGCAGGCTGGTGGGGGTGTCGGCGTTGTACTCCAGGAGCTTGGGGGGCGATTTGCCGTCGAAGGCGAAGTCGAAGCGGCCGTATATCGAGGGGGGCTCCTCCTCCCAGGCGGCCTCGATGAGCGGGACGGCGGACTCGGGTATGCCCAGGTCGGCGTAGCGGCGTGTGTCGATGATGTGCTGCGCCGCTTCCAGGCAACGTTCGTGCAGGTCGTTGGCGGCGCGCTCCACCGCGTCCACCTCGTCCGCGCCGAACAGGTAATAGGCCGACTCGTCCCAGTAGGGAACGTCGTCCAGGGTGTGGAAGATGAAGCCCTGGCCCTCCACCGTGGCCTGCCAGCCGGGCCTGGGGTCGATGGGTATGCGCCGCATGGTCTAGGCCGAGGCGGAGAGCCGCGCGCCGGTTGAGCCGAACCCGCCCCTGGTCACGTAGGCCCTCCCGGCGTGGGCCTGGGTGCCCGAGGCTATGGCCCGGCCTTCCGCCACGGCTCCGCTGTAGTTGGGATGGTCCGGGGGCAGGGGCCTGACCGAGCGGTCCTCCCCGACGATGAAGGGGCGCCCGGAGGAGTGGTAGATGACGTTGCTGTAGCTGCCGGAACGGTATCCTTCCTCTTCGTTTTCGTCGTCATCGTTGAAGGAGCACCCGGAGAGGCCCAGGCTCACCGAAACGACAAGGCCGATGGCGATATGGCGGGAGCGTTTCATGGCGCGCGCCTTACGCCGTGGCCGCGATGATCAGGGCGATGCCCAGCTTGACGCCCGCCTCGGCGATGACCGCGGCCAGGTTCCTGTCGCGTACGATTTCCTCGCCGAGGGTCGTGCCGGTCAGGAAGACCTTGTCCGCCAGCCAGGAGCAGGCCAGCAGCAGCGCCACGCCCCGCACGGCCGCCAGGCCGAAGGCCGCCAGGTCCTCCCCCCAGTGCGAGAAGTCTCCTGAGACGGCCGAGGCCAGGATGATGCCGAGGCACACGAGCATCGATCCGAGGTGCAGCCCCAGCGCGGCGTTGCCCTGGGCTATCTCGGCCTGGTCGTCGTAGGGGGAGAGGCGTTCCAGGAGTTTCAGGAACAGGACCAGGGTCAGCTGCCCCAGGAGGAAGAACACCACCCCGGAGAACACGGTCCCCTGCCCGGTGAAGGCGGCCTTTAGGATCAGCCCCGTGGCCAGCCCGCCCCCGGCCTCGGTGAGTCCGACTGAAAGGTTGCCGTCGAGGATGGCTTTGGTGTTGTCGATCCCAGGCAGCACGAGCCTGTCCAGCATGGCGAAGGCCGCGACCAGCAGGGCCAGGAGCACGGCCCCGGTGAACGCGAACCAGCCTACGTCGCGGAGAAACCCGGTGGAGGGGGCCATCAGCGGGCCGCACAGGCCCAGGGCCGAGGCCAGGGCGAAGGATGCGAAGCGCAGGGCCACGGCGGCGTTGTTCCGGGCACAAACCTGCTCTTCGAGAGAGGTGTCCCCCGCGCGCGCGATGCGGTCCGCGCAGAGCCGGTGGGCCAGCCAGAACACGGCGAAGGCCAGGGCGAGGAAGACGAGGGAGGCGAGGGCGTGGATCATGTGGCGCTCCTGCCGGTTGCGGCTGCGAAAATGGATCGCGATGCATGCTAAACGATCCCGCCCGCCACGGCAACGCCCCAAGGGGGCAGGCACGGGCGGAGGCCAGGGCCGGAGAGCCTGGATTCCGGCAGGGCCTCTCTCGCGGGCTCAGCTCTGCCCCGGCTCCCCGCCAGGTAGGGCCGGGCGGCCGTTGGCTGGCGTCAGAAGCGCCAAGGGCAGCTCCCGGAAGAGATCGCTCAAATAGATTGCGTCCTCGGCCGGGAACTCCCGCCCGGTGAAGGCGTCGATGAAATTCTTCGGGCGGGGCGGAACAAGGGCCGTATCCTCCCAGAAGGCCCCCAGGGGGAAGTCGCCATCTGGTCCGGCGGCCTTGGCGAAGAGCCTGGGAACCACGGCCAGCGCGGTCCCGCCGTTCAGACTCCTGGCGAAACCGAAGGCCATGTCCTTGCGTGCGCCCGTGAAGGCCAGCGGCAGATATTCCCCCCGGGTGAACAGCCCCGGGAATTCCTTCCTGATGTGCAGGCCCCTCCAGATCAGGAAGAGTTTGATGCGGCCGTCCTCGGGGCGCTCCAAGAGCTGGCGCACCAGCTTGAGGGGGGCGGCCCCGAAGGCGGCGTCCATCTCCTGCAGGGCTTTCCGGCGCGTTCCGAAGTCCACGGGCCTGCGGTTGTCGGGGTCCACCATGGAGAAGTCCCACAGCTCCGAGCCCTGATAGAAATCCGGTATTCCAGGGGCCGCGATCTTGAGCAGGGCCTGGGAGAGGGAGTTGACCATGCCCACGCGGGCCACTCGGCGCAACAGCGGTTGGAATTCGCCCATGAAATGGCTCTGCCCTTTCGGACCAAGCAGGCTCTCGGCCGCGTCGCAGAAGGCTTTCTCCGCCTCATCGTTCGGGTTGAGCCAGTTGGAGCGCACCTTGGCCTCGCGCATGGCCTTCACCAGGTAGAGGCGAAGCCGCTCCTTGAAGCCCTCCAGCTCGTCCTCGCCGAAGGGCATGTGGGCGAGCAGGGTCTGGTAGAGAAAGTACAGCTCGTTACGGCTCGGCTGGCGGCCCTTCCGGCGCGGCCCGCCTCCCGTCTGCCGGCGCAGCGATTTCAGCGTCTCGCCCCACTGCTCGGGCAGCTCCGAGAGGGCGGCCAGGCGCATGCGGGCGTCCTCCCCGCGCTTGCAGTCGTGGGTGCCCGTGGCGTTCATGGCCGCGGGCCAGTGCTCCATGCGCGTGCGGACCGAGGCGTGCCAGTCGGCGGGCTGCATGCCGAAACGGCCCGGGTCGCTCCCCACCTCGTTCAGGCAGAGCAGGCGGTTGAAGACGTAGAACGTGGAATCCTCCATGGCCTTGGCCATGAGGGGGCCCGTCACCTGCTGGAAGCGCATCACGAAGTGGACCCACTCCCGCCTGCCGGTGGCCCTCACGGCCTCGCCGAACTCCAGCAGGAGGAAATCCTGCAGGAAGTCCAGCTCGAAGGAGAGGTCCGGGTTGCTGCGGCGGGTGGCGCGAATGGCGTCCCGCACGTAGGTGAGGTCGGCCGGCCGGAATGATTCGTGGCTGATGTAGGTTCTGTATACGGGGAACTGCACCAGCAGCTCGGTGATGGCCTGCTTGAGGGCGACCATGGTGATGTCTATGCCCCGGCGGTCCATGACCGAGACGGTCTTGAAGAGCCTGGCCAGGTTGTCCACGTCCCCGGCCATGTGCCGCCTTATGATCTCCCGCTTCTGGAGCGTGAGGATGTCGGCGAGGGATTCCTTCATGCCCGCGAAGCCCGCGTAGAGCTTCTGGAAGGCCCCCTCGTTGCCGGAATGCACGAACAGGTTGCAGGCCCAGGACATGAAATCGTAGCCCGTGGTGCCGTGGATCGGCCAGAAGGTGGGGAGGGTCTCCTCCTTGGTGAGGATCTTCTCCACCGCCACGTACGCGCCGGGAATCTGCCCCCGCAGGCGTTGCAGATAGCTCGACGGGTCGAAGAGCCCGTCGATGTGGTCCACCCGCACCCCGGAGAAGGACTGGTCCCGGATGCGCTCCAGGATGAGCTTGTGCGTGTGGTAGAAGACGGCCTCGTCCTCGCTGCGCAGGGAGATGAGGTCGTTGATGCTGAAGAAGCGCCTGTAGTTGATCTCCTCCCCGGCGACCTTCCAGAACGAGAGGCGGAAGAACTGCTCGGAGAGAAGGTCGTCCAGCAGGGCGTAGCGATCGCCTTCGTAGGTCTCCTGACCGTTGAAGGCCCGGATGTTTGCGTCGATGAACCCCCGGATAGAGGGGCTGGTCTGGTACATCTCGTTGAGAAGGCGCTTGATGAAAAAGATCTGCGTGTAGTGCTCCGGCTCCCGTTTCTCGCCCGACACGTTCTCGATGTTGTAGAGGATGCCCAGGAGTTTGACGTAGTCCGGGTGGTCGCGCCCCGCCTTGTCCCGGAACTCCCCGAGGTTGTGGGTGAGGATCTTGCCGTAGGAGTCGATGCGCAGGGGAAGCCTGATGCCGTAATAATGGACGCTGAAGCCGTCCTCCCCGAAGCGTATCTGAATCTCGCCGTTGTCCAGGGCCTGGCTGTAGTAGACGCCGAGGAAGGGGGCCAGCATCCGGCCCGCCATGCTCTTGTAGGGGTGGTTCCACTCGATATCGAAGTAGTTGAAATAGCGCGATGATTCACCGTTCTCCAGCACGTCCACCAGCATCCCGTTGTCGCCGGAGACGGCCATGTGGTTGGGCACGATATCCTGAATCCAGCCCATGCCCAGCCTTTTGCACTCGGCCATGAGGGCGTCGAATTCCTCAGTGGTTCCCAGCTCGGGGTTCAGGGTCTGGTGGTCGCACACGTCGTAGCCGTGGGTGGAGCCCGCCCGGGCCTTGAAGATGGGGGAGGCGTACACGTGGGATATCCCCAGCGCGGCCAGGTAGGGCAGCGTCTCACGGCATTGGGCGAAACCGAAGCCGGGGTGCAGTTGAAGCCTGTAGGTGGACAGGGGGGCCACCATGGCGGAGGCAAGGCCGCCGGGAATCTGGGCGGCCATGGACTGTGCGGACGAATTTTCCGCGCTCATGGGGCGGCCTCCTCCCGGATGTATACGGCCACGGACCAGGGGGGCAGGTGGGTCCGCTCCCCGAGATCACCGGACAGGGCGGAGCCGGGGCCGCCCCAGCGGGCATCGGCGGAAAAGAGCCGCAGCCTCCAGCCCGTTTCATCCGCGCCGTTTTGTTTCGCGCCGTTCCCGGCAGCACCGTCCCTGTTGAGCGCCGCGCCTGGCGCGGCGACCGGGGCCTCGTGCGCGTCCGGTGAACCCAGCCCAAGCCCTGCTGTGGCGACGCTTCGGCCCGCCCCGCACAAGTTGAACAGGCACAGCAGCCGCGCCGCACCGCACTGGGTCACCAGCGCCAGGAGCCCTTCCTCGTCCCAGGCCGTGACCTTCGGCCGCTGGATTTCGCCCCGCCCAAGCCCCAGGGCTTTGCGCAGGGCTATCAGTTCCCTGTGCCATGCGAGCAGCGTCCCATGGCGGGCCTCTTCCCGATGCTCCCACTGGAGCTTGGAGCGCAGGAATGTCGCCTCGTCCTGGGGATCGGGCGGCGGGGGCTGGCCGTCGTGGAACCCGGCGAACTCCCCGAGACGCCCCCGGCGCACGGACCGGGTCAGATCCGGGTCTGAATGGCTGGTGAAGTAGAGGAAGGGGCGCTCCTCGCCGTATTCCTCGCCCATGAAGAGCAAGGGGATGAATGGGGCAAGCAGGGGCAGGGTGGCTGCGGCCTTCAGGGCTTCGAAAGGAACCAGGGCGGCCAGCCTCTCCCCGTGGGCGCGGTTTCCGGTCTGGTCGTGGTTCTGCAGGAAGGCCACCAGGGCGTGGGAGGGCAGGCTCCGCGCGTCCCGGCCGTGGCCGCGCCTTCGGAACGGCGAATACTGGCCCGTGTAGGCGAACCCGTTGGTCAGTGCCTCGGCCAGTTGGCTCATGCGCCCGTAATCGATGTAGTAGGCCTGGCGCTCGCCTGTGAGCAGGGCGTGGGCGCAGTGGTGGAAATCCTCATTGTAGATGGCGGAAAGGCCCAGGCCGCCCGCCTCCGGCGGCAGGGCCAGCCGGGGGTCGTTCAGGTCGCTCTCGGCCAGGAAGAAGGGCTCCCGGCCGTGCACGGACCCATAGCGCGCGGCCAGCTCTTTCAGTTGCCCCAGGAAGGGAGCCGGGGTCTTGTCGAAGATGGCGTGGGTGGCGTCCAGCCGAAAGCCGTCCACGTGGTAGCGCTCCAGCCAGTGCAGCACGTTCTGGAAGAAGTAGTGCCGGACGTGGTCGCTCTCAGGGCCGTCCAGGTTGAATGCCTCCCCCCAGGGGGTCTCGTAGCGGCCGGTGAAGTAGGGGCCGAAGTCACGCAGGTAGTTCCCCTCCGGCCCAAGGTGGTTGTAGACCACGTCCAGGACCACGGCCAGCCCGTGGCGGTGGCTGGCGTCAACGAAGCGCTTGAATCCCTCAGGCCCGCCGTAGCCGTGCTGGACGCTGAACGGGTAGACCCCGTCGTACCCCCAGTTGCGCCCTCCCTGGAACTGCCCCACCGGCATGACCTGGACCGCCGTCACCCCCAGCCCGGCCAGGTCCGGCAGGCGCTCCAGGGCGGCCTGGAACGTGCCCTCCGGGGTGAAGGTTCCGATGTGCAGCTCGTAGAGAATGAGATCGGAGAGGGCCGGGGGCCTGAAGCCCGCGTCGCCCCAGGGGAAGAGGGCGTGCTCGGTGAGGCGCGAAGGGCCGTGCACGCCGTGGGGCTGGTGGTGCGAGGCAGGGTCGGGCCGGGCCGGGCCGCCGTCCAGCCGGAAGCGATAGAGGCTGCCCGGGGCGAGGCCCGCTGCTTCCGCCATCCAGTAGCCGTTTCCCGCCGCAGCCATGGGCAGCACGGCCTCCAGGGCAGGGGAGGCGTCCCAGGCGGCGTCGCCCTTCGGGAGGGAGCCCGGGGCGGAAAACTCCAGATCGACCTTGGCGGCCAGGGGAGCCCACACGCAAAAGTCGTGGGAGCCAGGTCCCGTCCGCCAATGCCCGATATCGGGCAACGGGCGCGGGCCGGGTTCAAGGCCGGAAAGGCGTGAGAGGAGCGACGGCGTCCGTACGTTCATGGATTCCATCCGCTGGGGACTAGGGCTTTACTCCAACCTTCCATCTGGGGTCGATGGAAAGGGATTCCCTTCAGTTGCCACGTATTTTCGAATCAGGTCAAGTCTGAGGCGAAAAGAATCGGGCCGGCCTGACAGCATGGCCTTGCGTGGCGGAGGCTGGCTGAGGAGCCCGCCTGCTCGCGCCACAACTGGAGAGGGGGAGCAGGGTATGAATTTTCTGGTGGAATATCGG
The DNA here is from genome assembly GCF_022808695.1 of Fundidesulfovibrio soli. NCBI lineage: Bacteria > Pseudomonadati > Thermodesulfobacteriota > Desulfovibrionia > Desulfovibrionales > Desulfovibrionaceae > Fundidesulfovibrio > Fundidesulfovibrio soli. Next base: position 123,046 of record NZ_JAKZKW010000009.1, on the reverse strand, counting down.
AACGTGGTAGTGCATATTCATGTTGAATTAGGCCGAAGAGGCTGACCAGGATGGATTTCTCCAGGTAGTGGCGATGAGGTGACGTTCCGGGCTGTCCCGGGTCGTAGGTCGTTAGGCGGCTGTACCCGCTCCTTGGGGCGGGCCTCAACGGGACAAGGAGGCCTTACCGGATGAACCACCTGATCAAACGAGCGGCTGCTGCGCTGGCCGCCCTGCTTTGCCTGGCCGGGGCTGCCCTGGCCGCGGACAAACCCAATATCCTCCTGATCGTCGGCGACGACGTGGGATACGGCGACCTGGGCGTCTACGGCGGCGGCGAGGGGCGCGGCATGCCCACCCCCAGCCTGGACCGCCTGGCCAGCGAGGGCATGACCATGTTCTCGTTCTACGCCCAGCCCAGCTGCACTCCGGGCCGCGCCGCCATGCAGACCGGGCGCATCCCCAACCGCAGCGGCATGACCACCGTGGCCTTCCAGGGCCAGGGCGGCGGCCTGCCCGCCGCCGAGTGGACCCTGGCCTCCGTGCTCAAGCAGGCCGGGTACCAGACCTACTTCACCGGCAAGTGGCACCTGGGCGAGGCCGACTACGCGATGCCCAACGCCCAGGGCTACGACGAGATGCGCTACGTGGGCCTGTACCACTTGAACGCCTACACCTACGCCGACCCCGCCTGGTTCCCGGACATGGCCCCCGAGCTGCGCGAGATGTTCCAGAAGGTGACCAAGGGCGCCCTCTCCGGCAAGGCCGGGGAAAAGCCCAAGGAGGACTTCAAGATCAACGGCCAGTACGTGAACACGCCCGAGAAGGGCGTGGTGGGCATCCCCTTCTTCGACTCCTACGTGGAAAAGGCCGCCCTGGAATTCCTGGACGAGGCCAAAAAGTCCGGCAAGCCCTTCTTCATCAACGTGAACTTCATGAAGGTGCACCAGCCCAACCTTCCCGCCCCCGAGTTCGAGCACAAGTCGCTCTCCAAGAGCAAGTACGCCGACTCCGTCGTGGAGCTGGACACCAGGATCGGGCGCATCATGGACAAGCTGCGCGCCCTCGGCCTGGACAAGAACACCATCGTCTTCTTCACCACCGACAACGGCGCCTGGCAGGACGTATACCCCGACGCGGGCTACACCCCCTTCCGCGGCACCAAGGGCACCGTGCGCGAAGGCGGCAACCGCGTCCCGGCCATCGCCTGGATGCCCGGCAAGATCAAGGCCAACACCAAGAACCACGACATCGTCGGCGGCCTGGACCTGATGTCCACCTTCGCCACCCTGGCCGGGCTCAAGCTCCCCGAGAAGGACCGCGAGGGCCAGCCCATCATCTTCGACAGCTTCGACATGTCCCCCATGCTCTTCGGCACCGGCAAGTCCGCCCGCAAGAGCTGGTTCTACTTCACCGAGAACGAGCTGAGCCCCGGCGCGGTGCGCGCGGGCAACTACAAGGCCGTGTTCAACCTGCGCGGCGACGACGGCCAGGCCACCGGCGGCCTCGCCGTGGACGCCAACCTCGGCTGGAAGGGCCCCGAGAAATACGTGGCCACCGCGCCCCAGATCTTCGATCTCTGGCAGGACCCGCAGGAACGCTACGACATCTTCATGAACAACTACACCGAGAGGACCTGGACCCTCGTGACCTTCAACCAGGAAGTCACCGACCTGATGAAGACCTACGTCCAGTACCCGCCGCGCAAGATGCAGAGCGAGGTCTACACGGGGCCGCTCACCATCTCGAAGTACCAGAACCTGGAGTGGGCGCGTGAGGAGTTGAAGAAGAACGGCGTGACCCTTCCCATGCCTTCCGGCAACTAGGCGGGCAACAAGTGGGCCGCCCGCCCGCACCTGCCTGAGCCATGAAACAATCGCGGCCCCCGGCGAGAGCCGGGGGCTTCTTCGAGACTGGACCGGTGAGGCAGGCCCGCCGCCCCCGCGACCCTGAGGCCCGCCGCGTCCGGCTCACATCAACCACATCCACCCGGAGGCCCCCATGAGATCCAAGCACGCGCTCCTGCCCGCATTGCTGCTGGCGTTCGCCCTGGCCTCTGCCCAACTGGTGTTCGCCCAGGCGGCGGACCCGCTGCCGTCCTGGAACGACGGCCCGGCCAAGTCCGCAATCACCGGGTTCGTGGCCACAGTGACGGACAGGAACTCCAAGTCGTTCATCCCGATGGAGGAGCGCATCGCCGCCTTTGACAACGACGGCACCCTCTGGGCCGAAAAGCCGGTCTATTTCCAGTTGTTCTTCGCCATCGATCGCGTGAAGGCTCTGGCCCCCGAGCACCCGGAGTGGAAAACCCGGGAGCCCTTCGCCTCCATCCTCAAGGGCGACCTGAAAACCGCCCTGCAGGAAGGGGACAAGGCCCTCCTCGACATCGTCATGGCCACCCACTCGGGCATGACCATCGCCGAGTTCGAGAAGCTCGTGAAGGACTGGATCGCCACCGCCCGGCACCCCCAGACCAAGATGCTCTACACGCAGATGGTCTATCAGCCCATGCTCGAACTGCTGGATTACATGCGCGCCAACGGCTTCAAGACCTTTATCGTCTCCGGCGGGGGCATCGAGTTCATGCGCCCCTGGACCGAGGCGGTTTATGGCATCCCGCCCGAGCAGGTGGTGGGCAGCAGCACCAAGACCAAATACGAGATGCGCCCGGACGGCCCTGTGCTCGTCAGGCTGCCGCAGATCGACCTGATCGATGACAAGGCGGGCAAGCCCGTGGGCATCAACCTGCACATCGGCCGCCGCCCGGTTGCCGCGTTCGGCAACTCCGACGGGGACCAGCAGATGCTCGAATGGACCACTGCCGGGCCGGGCGCGCGCCTCGCCCTGCTGGTGCGCCATACCGACGCCAAGCGTGAATACGCCTACGACAAGGGCGCCGAGAACGCCCTGGCGGAGGCCAAGGAGAAGGGCTGGACCGTGGTGGACATGCAGCAGGACTGGAAAGTGATCTACCCCAAGGCGAAATGACCTCGCCGGGGCTGGGCGCGGGGCGGCGTCCCGCGCCCTGGCCCCCCTCCATGCCCCACCGGGCCGTGAAGGCGGGGTCCGCGCGGGCACCCGGCCGGATCGGGCAAATGGTTGGCACGCCCACCGATGTTGGGGTATTCTTCATCCCAATGTCATGAAACCGGCGGGGGTCACATGCTCCAGACATTTCTGAAATGGTTTCGGCCGCAGGCCTCGTCGCCCGCGCCGCTGTCCGCGCCGTCCTCGGGCGACGAGGCCCTGGCCTACAGGCTTGCCACACGGCTGCTGCCCGAGGCGATCCCGCAGCTCAAACACGCCGAGGTCCGCCCCGACACGCTCATGGAGCCGGCCCTGCGGGCCATCGGGCATATGCGCGGCCTCGTGGGCAGCCTCGGCCAGCCGGTGCTCCTGAACAGGGAGGCCTTCTTCAAGGAGCCCCGGGTCAACGCCATGTTCACCTCGGCCGAACAGCTGCAGGGCTTCGTGCGCGAACAGGCCGCCCTGCGCGCGTTCTTCGGCGAGGCCTCCCGCGAGACGGCCCGCATCCTGCTCACGGCCACGCCCGTCGCGCGGGGGCAGTTCGGCAGCGCGGTCCAGGGGGAGGTCATCCAGAGGGACGTGCTGCAGCGGGGCCTCACCTTCGAGTCCCACCGCTGCCCGCTGGTGACCCAGGACGGCGACGCCTTCACGGAGTCCGTCGTCTCCGCCCTCATGGACCTCTACGCCGCCAAGATCGGCGAGATGCTCCTGGACCTGGAATCCCGCCGTGCCGAGTGTGAGCACCAGGCCAAATCGCTGGGCTGCAAGATCAAGATTCTGGAGATCAACACGAAATCCATCGGCGGGATGTTTTCCGGCAAGGAGGACGAGGCCGCGAAGCTGGCCTCGGCCAGGGAGCTCAGGGCGTCGTTCGAGGCCGAGCTGGACGGGCTGCGGAGCCGGCTCCAGGACCCCGTGGCCTACGCGCGGGAGGTGGCCGGGGCGCTGGCCAACCCAGGGGGGATACTTTCAGGCCGCCACACGAGCTACCGGCTGGATGAATACGGCATCATCCACGACCTGGCCGACGCCTCCGTGGGCAACGTGGTGGAGTTCTCGGAATTCACCCTGGAAACCCGCACCCGGGTGGCGCTGATCGCGGATGTCCCTCGGGCGGCGCTGGAGCCGTAAGGGGGAGCGCGGCCGGCTCCTCGCGGGAGGGGCCGCGTGCCGGGCGGGGGGCCCCCGGAATCCCGCTGTCGCACGGGCAGCCCTGGGCAGAAAATGAAATGGGGTTATCCCGGCAAAGGATAACCCCATCGATTTTCCGACGAGGGTCTGCAGTTACAGCGCCGATTATTTCTGCCGCTTGGCTACGCTGGTGGCCACCACGCTGTCCGTGGGCTTTACATGGCGGTAGACTATCTCAAGCCTGTCTTTCCCGACGATCTTGCAATCGAAGAAACCGTCCGTATCGGATGCGTACATGTATTTGCCGTCAGGGGAGATCATCGCGATGAACTTTTCAGAGCCACGGGACGACGTGTACGTCCCTTTCACAAAACGGCCGTCCTGGCTGATGATCTCGAGCTGTCCTTTCAGGACGCTCTGCCCATGAGTCCAGTGCGTCTCCTTGGATTCCTTGTCTCCGTTAAGCATCATCCCGCCTGTGGACTCAACATCCCATTTCCCGACAAGTGAAGGGGTTTTCCCGCCAGCAAAAGCAAGAGAGGTGGTGAGGATGAGAGTGAACATACACGCCAGCGCAGCTCTGAGCATCATACACGGTCCTCCTGGTGGAAAAGGATTGCAAAACGACACGCCGCCCACAGAAACACAGGGATGCTTTAAAGAGGGTCGCGATCTTTTTTACACACAAACAACACACAAGCGCAAGGCGTCGCCAGCCTGGCCGTTCTCAAGGGACAGGAACTGATGATGGACCGCCGGGTGCGAGTCGGCCCGCTACCTGGGGCTCGCCAGCTCGAAGCCGATCTCCACCAGGGCGTTCTGGCCGAGCACGCCCATCTCGCTCCATTTGGGGTCGCAGAAGGAGTAGTCCGGCATGAAGATGTTCAGCTTGGCCGAAAAGCCCGCCACTTCCACCTTGGGGTCCATGGGATGGATTTTCATCCCGTGGTAGGTGAGCGGCAGGGTGATCACCTTGCTGACGCCCTTGAGGGTCAGCGTGCCTGTCATCGTGAATTCATGCGCCGAGACGCGTTGGATCTTCGAACTCTTGAAGCTGATGTCGGGGAACTTGGCCGCATCGAAGAAGTCGGGGCTGCGCAGGTGTTCGTTGCGCTTGTCCACGAAGGTGTCCAGGCTGGCGGCCTTGACCGTCACGTCGAAGACGCTGCCCGCCAGGTTCCCGGGGTCGAAGCGCACCGTTCCTCCGTATTCGGCGAAGCGCCCCGGTATCTCCACGAAGATGTGGCGGACCTTGAAGGTGATGGCGCAGTGGGGCGGGTCGAAGACGAACTCCCGCGCGGGTTGCGCGGCCTCCGCCTGGGAAAGCGCGCACAGCAGGATGCAGATCACACACAATGCGGAACGGGTTTTCATGGCGTGCTCCGGAGAACGGGTTGATGACGACTCGGGGCCGGGCGGGCCGGGCCGTTGCCGGGGCTGCCGCCTGGTCCGGGCGGATGATAGCCAATAACGGCCTGCCCCACCACACTTCCTGTGTTTGACTGCGTTGGCTAATCATTCTACCCTTTTGAATGTGCGGACGTGAAATTCGGTCCTTTCCCCTGACGAGCCATGGCTGAAACGAATCCGGTCCACGAAGGATAGGGCGCATGGGGCGACGCAACGCGGCTTGGTCTCTGCTGGAATCCGGCATGTCTTTCGGCCCGGACAGGACGGCGTATCGGTTCGGGTCATCGGCCCTGACATACGGCGAGCTCGCCGGACGTTGCCTGCGGTGCGCCTCCTTCCTCGATTCCCGGTCCATCCGGCCTGGGGACAGGGTCATGCTGTCCCTGCCCGACACGCCCGCCATGGTCTGCGCCTTCCTCGGCGCAATGCTCGCCGGGGCTTGCCCCGTGCCGGTCAACACCTCCCTGCATGCGCCGGACTATGGCTTCCTGCTGGAGGATTCCGGCGCGAAGCTCCTGCTCACCGTCCCGGGGCATCCCTCGCTCGAGGCCGCCGAGGGCCGTTGCCCGGCCGTCCTCTGCGACGACATGGGGCCTCCCGGCCTGGACGGTCTCCCGCCCGTTTTCGATCCCCGCCCGGCGGACGACGCCCGTCCGGGCTTCATGCTCTACAGTTCCGGCTCCACCGGGCGGCCCAAAGGCGTGCCGCACCGGCAGGATGACCTGCTGGTCCCGGCGCGGACCTGGGGCCTCGTGCTGGGGCTTACGGACCGGGATGTGGTCCTCTCCTCCAGCAAGCTCTTCTTCGCCTACGGCCTGCTCGCCAGCCTCGCCCTGCCCCTGGCCGCCGGGGCGGCCACGGTGCTTTTCCCCGGCAAGCCCGGCCCTTGCGACGTGTTCGACCTGATGCTCCGGCACAGGCCGACGGCGTTTTTCGGGGTGCCCACCCTCTACAACGCGATGATCAGGGCCTTCGAGCCAGCCATGAAGGAGAGCGTCCCCGGCCTGTGCTACAGCGCGGGCGAAGCCTTGCCTTCGCTCCTCCACGAGGAGTGGGCGCGCATCACCGGGAGGGAGGTCCTGGAGGGCATCGGCTCCACCGAAGCCTTCAACGTGTTCATCTCCAACCGGAAGGGGCATTCCAGGCCGGGGAGCGCGGGGCAGACGGTGCAGGGGTTCGAGGCCAGGCTCGTGGACGACGCGGGGCGGGACGTCCCCCCGGGGAGCCAGGGCCACCTGCTCGTCAGGGGCGAGGGGCTGTGCCGGGAATACTGGAACCGCCCGGACAAGACCCGCGAGACCATGCTCGCGGACGGCTGGCTGCGCACAGGCGACGTCTTCGTGGAGGAGGGCGGATTCTACGCGCACCAGGGCCGCAGCGACGACATGCTCAAGTCCGCGGGCCAGTGGGTGTCGCCGGTGCGGGTCGAGGAGGAGCTGTTGCGGCATCCGGCAGTCGCCGAATGCGCTGTCGCAGCGCGACGCGTCAACGGCCTGGACGTGATCTGCGCCTTCGTGGTGGCCGCGCCCGGCGCGGCGACGGGCAAAGCCTTGACTCTCGAGCTGCGCAAGTTCCTGCTGGGCCGCCTCCAGGAGCACATGTGCCCGGCGTGCTTCGAGTTCGTGCCGGAGCTTCCCAAGACCGCAACCGGCAAGGTGCAGCGGTTCGTGCTGCGCCAATGCTGAGCCATTTTCAGGGGGCCTCATGGACGTGACGACGCGTGAACTTCGCGACCTGCTGGTGGAAGCCGGGGTGGACCAGGCCGTGGCCGAGGCGGTGCGCCCCGATGCGCCGCTGCTGCGCCAGGGGGTGGACTCCCTGGATTATCCGGCCTTCACCCTGGCGGTGGAGAGCCGCTACGGGGTGACCATCGGCGAGCGCGACTCCCTGTCGCTGCGCACCCTGGATGATTTCGCCGCGCACATCCGCGCGCACCTGGACGCTGGGCGGCCGGAGGACGGCCACATCGGCCGCATACGCCGGAACTGGAAGAACGTGGAGCCCGGGAAGGCCTACGAGATCGGCCCCCTGCGGCCCGGCGACGGGCAGGGCGTGGCCCAGCTCTTCTACACCGTCTACGGCGACCGCTACCCCGTGGAGGACTATTACATCCCGGAGCGCATCGAGGAGCTCAACGCCGAGGGCAGCCTGCTCACCGTGGTCGCCCGCCTGGAAACGGGAGTCGTGGCCGGGCAGGGGGCCTACTACCGGAGTTCGCCCCCCAACAAGGCGCTCTTCGAGTTCGGGCAGGTCATGGTGGCCCACGAGTATCGCGACACGCTCATGGCCGCCAAGATCATCCGGGCGATGGACAACCTGTCGCGCACCATGACCCAGGCCCAGGGGTTCTTCGGGGAGGCGGTGTGCTCGCACACCATCACCCAGAAGCTCGTCCACAAGCAGAGCTACTCGGAGTGCGGCCTGGAGGTGGCCCTCATGCCCGACGGGGCCTACGAGAAGGAAGGCGCGGGAGCCCAGCGGGTGAGCTGCCTGCTCGGGGCCCGGGTGGACCGCGACAGGCGCATGCCCCTGCACCTGCCGCAGTGCTACCGGCGTGAGCTGGAATACATTCTGGACGGCTTCCGCCTGGAGCGCGACATCCACTTCAGCCCCCCGGACGCTCCCGCCGCCGCGGTGACTTCGCTTGAGAGCCGCGCCTTCGATTTCGCCCAGGTGGTGCGCGCCCAGGTCCTGGCCGTGGGGGCGGATTTCCCCGCGCGGGTGGAGGAGCTGGACCGGGACGCGGCCAGCCAGGGCCAGGCCGTGATCCAGGTTTTCGTGAACACGGGCGCTCCGGGCACGGCTTTCGCCGTGGAGGCGCTCCGGGCGCGCGGCTTCTTCCTGGGGGGGCTCATCCCCCTCTGGTTCGGGGCGGACGGGCTCCTCATGCAGAAGCTCACCGTCGAGCCCGAGTTCGAGGCCATCAACCTCCATTCCGACAGGGCCAAGACCATCCTCGAACACATCCGCGCGGACTTCGACCGCGCCCGGGCTCAAGGGTAGGGCCGCGATGGCGACGCGCCGGAACGGGCCTCCCCTGAGGGACACCATGTCCAAGGCCGTGGGGGCCGAGCGCTTCAGCACGGACATCGCCCCGCCGGGCTGCCTCTGGGCCGGGGCCAGGCGCGCGGGCGTCCCCCACGCCCGGGTCGTGGCCGTGCACACGCGCGAGGCCCGCGCCCTGCCCGGCGTCGTGGCAGTGCTCACCGGGGCGGACGTGCCCGGCGCCAACCTGCAGGGCATCGTGCACAAGGACCAGCCCGTGCTGGTCACGGACACGGTGCGCCACGCGGGCGACGCCGTGGCCCTGGTGCTGGCCGAGAGCCGGGAGGCCCTGGCCGGGGCCCTGTCCCTCATCCGCACGGAGCTCGTTCCCCTGCCCGGGGTCTTCGACCCTGAGCAGGCCCTCGCGCCGGGGGCGCCGCTGGTCCATTCCGGCCGTGAGGGCGGCAACCTCCTGGCCCACGCCCTCGTGGAGAAGGGCGACGCGCCGTCAGCCTTTGCCGGCTGCGACGTGGTGGTGGAGGGCCGCTTCGAGACCCCCATGCAGGAGCACGCCTTCCTGGAGCCGCCCAACGGCACGGCCAGGATGACCCGCGACGGCGGCATCGAGATGACCGCCTCCACCCAGGCACCCTTCCGCGACCGTTTCGAGATCGGCCACGCCCTCGGCCTCAACCCCATGCGCGTGCGCGTGCGCGCGCCCTACCTGGGCGGCGGTTTCGGCGGCAAGGACGGGGCGACGGTGCAGTGCCTGCTGGCCCTGGCCGCCCTGCACGGCGGCGGGCGCTGGGTGAAGATGTGCTGGAGCCGGGGGGAGACCTTCCTGGCTGGCTACAAGCGCCACGCCGCACGCGTGCGCGTGCGGCTCGGGGCCTCGCGCCAGGGAACGCTCCAGGCGCTGGACTGCGCCATGCTGTTCGATTCCGGGCCGTACGCCCACCTGGCCGTGGAGATCATGGCCCTGGCCATGGAGCACGCGGGCGGGCCGTACCTCATCCCCCATACGCGCATCGAGGGCTCCTGCGCCTACACCAACAACCCCGTGGGCGGCGCTTTCCGGGGCTTCGGCGTCGCGCAGGCCAGCTTCGCCGTGGAGCGGGCCATGGACAGCCTGGCCCAGCGCCTGGGCATGGACCCCGCCGAACTCCGCCTGAAAAACGCCCTGCGCCCGGGTGACCTGAACTGCGCGGGCGTGCCCATGGAGTCCCCTGCGGGCGCGGCCGAATGCCTGGAGGCGGTCATGGCCCATCCGGCCTGGAAGGAGAGGGACGCCTGGAAGGCCCAGGCCCCGGCCTGCAAGCGCCGTGGGGTGGGCATCGCCGCCTCGTTCAACGCCATGGGCTACGGGCGCGGCCTGCCGGACGCAGCTGCGGCCAAGCTCGAACTCACCAAGGGGGGGACGTTCCGCGTCTTCAACTCCGTGCCGGACATGGGGCAAGGCAACGCGGCCGCGTTCGCGCTCATGGCGGCCGAGGCCCTGAACCAGGAGACCGCCGCCATCGAGGTCGTCCAGCCGGACACCCGCCTGTGCCTGCCGGCGGGGTCCTCCTCGGCCAGCCGCACCACCTACACGTTCGGCAACGCGCTGCTGAAGGCCTGCGGGGCCATGCGGGAGAAGCTCAAGGCCCGGGCCGCGCTCTTTCTGCTGGCCGATGAACCGGACCGCCTGGCGATTAGGCCGGGGGCGGTCGTGGACGAGGCCACGGGGCGCAGCGTCTCCCTTTCCCAGATCGGGTCCATGCTTCAGCGCGACGACCGCATCTGCATCGACCAGTTCGTCATGCCCGTCGTGGAGAATCCGCCGGACACCGGCAAGGAATTTCGGCTGGGCTTTCCGCACCGCATGTATTCCCACGGGGCGTGCGTCTGCGCCGTGGAGGCGGACGAGCTGACCGGGCAGGTCGAGCTCGTGCGCTGCGTCACCGCCGTGGAGTGCGGGCGCGTGTTCGACTCCCTGGGGGTCGAACGCCAGGTGCAGGGCGCGGCGGCCCAGGGAGCCGGGTTCGCCCTGCTGGAGGACCTTCACGTGGAGGAGGGGCTCATCCGGGCGGACGGCCTGGACCGCTACCTGATCCCCACCGCGCTGGACCTGCCCCCCCTGGAGTGCGTCAGCGTGGAGGGCGACGAGCCCACCGGCCCGCACGGCCTCAAGGGCATGGGCGAGGTGGGCGTGCACGGCCCGGCCCCGGCCGTGGCCCAGGCCCTGGAGGACGCCGTCGGCCTTGTCGCGCGGCGGCTGCCCGTGAACCCGCAGGAGGTGCTTGAGGCGATGGGAGGCGAAAAACCATGAGCGGGATGGTGACTTTGACGTTCACCCTGAACGGTGCACCCGTCCGCATCGAGACCAGCCCCGGCAGGAGGGTGGTGGACCTGATCCGCGAGGATCTGGGGCTCACCGCCGTCAAGGAGGGCTGCGGCTCGGGCGAGTGCGGGGCCTGCGCCGTGCTGGTGGACGGCGTGGCCAGGCTTTCCTGCCTGATGCTGGCGGCCCAGTTGGAAGGGCGCGAGGTCGTCACGGCCGAGGGCCTCGGCACCATCGATGACCCCCACCCCATCCAGGCGGCGTTCGCCGCCGCCGGAGCCGTGCAGTGCGGCTACTGCACCCCGGGCATGACCGTGGCTGTCGCCGAGCTGCTCGCCCGCAACCCCAGCCCGCAGCGCCATGAGGCGCGCGAGGCGATTTCGGGCAACCTCTGCCGCTGCACGGGGTACGTGAAGATCGTGGATGCGGTGATGGATGCGGCCCAGGCCATGGGAAAGGAAACGAAGTGAACGCTGACGTGCGCTGTCCCGGCTCCCTGGCCGAGTTGTGGCCCCTGTTGGAAGACGGGTTCGCGGTCATGGCCGGAGGAACGGACCTGTTGGCGCGCCGTGGCGCGCCCGGGCGCGTCGCCTGCCTGGAGCGCATCGCGGGCCTCCAGGGCATCCGCGAGGAGGAAGGTCTCCTGCGCATGGGCGCGTGCGAGACGCACTCGCGTCTCCTGCGCCACCCCCTGACGGCTTCGGGGTTGCCGGTGCTGGCGCGTGCGCTCTCCGTGCTGGGCTCCCCGCTGGTCCGCAACATGGGCACCATCGGGGGCAACATCGTCACGGCCTCTCCGGCCGGGGACACCCTGCCGCCCCTTTACGCCCTGGACGCCGTGGTGGAACTGGCCTCCAGGCAGGGGACCAGGCGGGTCCCCCTGGACGGGTTCATCCTGGGGCCGGGCCGCACCGCCCTCGGCGAGGGGGAGATCGTGTCGGCCGTTCTGGCGCGCATCCCGGCAGCGGGAGAGGTCCAGCATTTTGAAAAGGTGGGGCGGCGCAAGGCCCTGGCCATCTCGGTGGTCAGCCTGGCGGCGGTGCTCCGCCTGGACGGTTCGGGCACCGTCGCGTCGGCGCGCCTGGCGCTCGGCAGCGTCGGCCCCACGGTGCTGCGCTGCCCCCGCGCCGAGGCCATGCTCACGGGCCGCCGCCTCGACCGGGAAACCCTCCTGGCCGTTGGCGAGACCCTTCGGGAAGAAATTTCGCCCATCGACGATCTGCGAGCAACCGCCGCGTACCGCCGGACCGTGGCCGGGAATCTCCCGCTGCGCCTCGCCGTCTGAACCTCCCCCCGCCGCGTTCGCCTGCCTTGGGCGTGCCGCCGCCGGAACATTGATCCCGCAAGCAGGTTCAGGGTGCGTGCCGGCCGCCGCGTCGCTCCCTGAGCTCCCTGACCGCCAGCGGCGCGAGCATCGCGGCACCCGCCAGCGCGCTTGCCGCGCTGACCGCGAACAGCGCGCCGTAGCCGCCGGCTCCGGCCACGAGCGCCCCGCCGGCCAGCGGCCCCAGCACATACCCGGCGTCCATCATGAAGAGCATCAGGTTCATGTTCATGCCCCGAAGGCGCGGCTCGGACTCCAGGAACATGGCGGCGTTGAGCAGGGGCAGGGCCACGCCCAGGCACAGGCCGTAGGCCCCGGCCAGGACGAAGAACAGCGCCCCGCCCCCGGCCGGCAGGAACGACGCCATGCATGCGCCCAGGGCCAGCATGGCCAGCGTGGCGGCCGCGCGCCGGGGGAGCCTGTCGTAGAAGGACCCGGCGAGGACCCGGACGGCTATGGACGCGGCGGTGGACAGCGTGAAGAAGAGCCCCGGGTCGGCCAGCCCCAGGGAGAGGGCATACGGCTTCATGAAAAAGAAGACCTGCGTGGTGGCGGCGAACACGAGCAGGTTGGAGCCGAGCAGCAGCTGGATCGGTAGCCTGCCCAGGTTGCTCAGGATGTCGCCCCTGGAAGGGGGCCGGCACTCCTCCCCGGACAGCGCGGAGGGCCCCAGGCTCGCGCTGAGCGGCAGCATGAGCGCCAGGGCGGGCAGGACCAGCAGCGCGGTCCAGGCGTAGGCCTGGGCCTCGCCCCCCACGCGCGGCAGGAGCCACTCCGTCAAGGGCGGCATGAGGGCGTAGGGCACCAGGGACGACAGGGAGAAGTAGCCGAACGCCCGCCCGGCAAGCCGGGGAGGCACGGCCCTGGCGAGCAGCGTCATGACCGAACTCACCAGGCAGACGAAGGACAATCCGTGGAGGATGCGCACGGCGAGCAAAGCGGGAACCCCGTGCGCGAACTGGTAGCACGGCAGGGCGACCCCCATGCCGGCCATGGAGATCCGCGCCAGGGCGAGCGCATGGCGGGGGGTGAGCCGCGCGCTCAACACCGGCCGCGCCAGTAGCGCGGCCAGCGGCTCGGCCGCGATCACGGCCCCGCGCCAGGCTGGGTCGACACCTATGCGCTCGAGCCAGCTGGCGAGCCCGTAGAAGACGGCGATGTTGCAGAAGCCGAAAGCCGCCGCCAGGGTGAGCACCGTGAAATCATAGGTGAAGAGGCGTTGCGGCCCTTCCACGGCGGGATCGTTCATCTGCCGTCCAGGGATTTGCGCAAGGCCGCGGCGAAGGCCTCCATGGCGGGCTGCTCCGCCAGGGTGACCCGTATCCAGTTGGGGAAGCGGAAGCCCGTCATGGTGCGCACCATCACCCCCTGGCGCATCAGGAGCCGGTAGAGCAGCGTGTCCGGGACGGGCACGCGGGCCATGATGTAGTTCCCCTCGCCCGAGACGTGCTCCAGGCCGAGCGAGTCGAACACGCCCCGCAGGTACCCGCGCGCCTGGGCCACCATCCTGCGCGTGGCCTTGACGTGGGCGGCTCCGTCCTCCACGGCGGCCCGGGCCGCCAGCTGCCCCGGGGCGTTGACCGAGTAGACCAGGTGCGTGCGCCGCACGAAGTCCACGGATTCGACCGCGCCGCACAGGTACCCCACCCGCAACGCGGCCAGCCCGTACATCTTCGAGAACGTCCTGAACACGAGCACGTTGAGGTGGCGCTCCAGCACGTCCATGCCGTCCGGGAAGTCGGGGGACTCCGCGAACTCGCGATAGGCCTCGTCCAGCACGACCACCGCGCGCCCGGCGAGCCTTTCCAGGAAACGCTCCAGAACGGCCTTGTCCCACCAGGAGCCTGTGGGGTTGTTGGGGTTGCACACGAAGACGATCTTGGTCCGTTCGGTCACGGCTTCGAGCATGGCCTCGGGGTCCAGGGCGTAATCCTTGAGCGGGACCAGCCTGGTCTCTATGCCGGAGAAGGCGGCCACCCATTCGTACACGGCGAAGGTCTTGTCCGCCGTGACGATGGCGTCTCCCGGCTGGCAGAACGCCTTGATGACGGAGGTGATCACTTCGCAGGAGCCGTTGCCCACCAGGAACTGCCCGGGGTCCTTGCCGAAGGCGCGGCCCAGGGCCTCGCGCAGGAAGTGGCAGTCGCCGTTGGGGTAGACCGCACCCTGCACGGGCGGAAAGGCCGCCAAGGCTTCGCGGGCGGCCTGCGGCGGCCCCAGGGCGTTCTCGTTGTTGTTGAGGCGCAGGAGCGCGTCCACACCGTACTGGCGCCTGAGAACCTCGTCCGGGCGGCTCGGGACGTAGCTCTCGAAGCCCAGGACGTGGGGCGGGACGAGGTCAATCAGCCTGGTCATGCTGGAGCACCAGGACGTCCGAGCGGCCCGCGAAGGGAAGCACGAGCCTCGGCCTGAAACCTGCCCGCAGGGCCGCCCCGGCCAATGCGGCCTCCCAGGAGCGGGAGAGGTCGATGTAGAGGAAGATGTTCGCGACGCCCTTCCCGGACAAGGCCCCCACGTGGGCCGCGAGGTTGGCTTGGGTGTCCTCGCCGTCCAGCAAGGGGCGCAGCGCCGCTGTCGCCTTGTATTTGTCCACTGTGGCCGAAAAGAGCGATCGTTCTCGCTCGGCGGAGGTCGCGGGGTGGGCCGTCATGACGTTGCGGCACATGGCCAGCCGGTCGTAGGCGCCATGCAGGAAATCCGCGAGTTCAGGGGCCGCCCAGACCGTCTCGCCCGTGTCTTCCCGCAGGTGGCGGTACAGTACGGGCTGTTCGATCGTGCCGCCCGGGGCGTGCAGGGTGAGCGACCCCAGGGGCTCGAAGTAGCCCGGTGGGGTGTCCGGCGTGGCCCGCTCGCTGAAGACGATCTCGGCGGTTTCGCGGGCCACGGCTGCCAGGAACGCGTCCATGAGCAAGCGGGCCACCTCGGCTCCGTCCTCGGGGGGCGCGAACACGAACGGGCCTGAAAAGGACAACCCCTTGTCGCCGGACCTGGTCCAGCACAAAAGCCCCGCGGGATGGGACGCCGCGTCCAGGGCCATGATGCTCTGGAACCTGCCGGCCTGGCTCATGTCGGCGAACTTCCCGGGTGTCTGGAAGCTGGCCGGGCAGTGCCAAGCCGGGTAGCTGGCCGCCGCCAGGCCCGCCGCGAGCACGAGCAGGCCCGGGTCGTCCTGGGCGGCCGCGCGGTAGGGCGGCCGGATGATGATGTGCTGGTCCGGCGTGTCGGCCTTGGGATAGACCTTGTCCACCTCGGCGTGCAGGACGAACGCGTCGCCGCCCTCGCAGTCGATGCGGAACCGGTCGGCCACACGCCCCGCGAGGATGAGGCTCAGGGGCTCCCCGGCCTCGAGGTCGCCCGCCGGAGCGGCGGGGCAGCACGCGTTGAGCGCCCCCAGGCACAGATTGGCCGCCTTGAAGCGGATGGAGGCGCAGACCTGGTAGGGCTTGCCCGTCAGGACGGTCTTGATGGGGGCATGGCCGGGTACGGTTTTGGCGAGGTAGGTGAAGAACTCTTCGACCGCCAGCTGGAAGCGTGTCTGCTCGCGCGCCGCAAGCCCCCGCGACCGGGCCAGCGTCTCGGCTGCGAAGGTCAGGACGCGGGCGTACCCGATCTCCGGTGGGGTCTCCAGGGAAAGAATGGTGTCCATCTCAACCGCCGTTTCGTCACGGTTTCGCCCCGGATCAGCGCGCGGAGCAGGCGCGGCGCCCAGCCCGTGGACGCGTCGCAGCAGATGCTTAGCGTGAACGTGGCGCCGAGGCAAACGCTTCCCTCGGCGCCACGATCTGGACCGCTAGCGCAGGTTTCGAGTGGACTAGACTTCAAAGGTGACCGATCCCGATTCATCCCTCAAGTACGTTAGCCGTCATTGCATCCTGAACTTGGTGGTGACCGGGGCAATAGGTTGAGATTGGCCATTGTTAACCTCCGCGGCTGCCCAGAGTTATAATGCATCATGCAAGAGTTGCAGGCCTGAGGCGATTACAATGTATTATTTTATGGTTCTCCTGGGTTTTATTTGCCGTTCTGAAGCAATAAATTGATCTGGGGGAGATAGGTGTGAAAGATGATGTTGGTATGACAGCTATAACAGCTCACCTGTGTTCCCGTGGTGTAGTTGACCACGCCGCCCAGACTCCTGCTCCGGTGAAGAGTCCGGTTGTCTTTGGCCCGGCTCAGTGCCGTGCCATTCAGGTCCGTGCCGTGGCAGGCCATGCAGGTGGTCCGGTCGCGCCGCATAAAGAAGCCGTGCTGTCTCATCCAGCCAGCGTCATTAACGTTGTGGAGGCCGTGAGGCCCTCCTAAACTTGGGCGCAGCAGGGGAAGATGGCAGGCGCCGCATTCGGCGATTTCGCCGGTGTGGCCTTGGATCTGTGTTGCGGTGATGTTGTCGTTGGTGCTGGACCGGGCCGGCCACTCGGCGTGGGGGCTGCCGTGGCAGGCCTGGCAGGCCATGCCCCCATGCGTCCCGCTGAAGCGGAAGAGCTGCCCTGGATTTTCGGCAAAGCGCTGGTTGGGCGCGATGAGGGACGTCGCGGCCGGGTCGTTGGGATCATATGCCGTCTGGCCGATGAGATTGTCTCCCAGATGGCTGAGGGCGTCACCGGAGTGGCAGGACTGGCACTTGGGCATATCCACCCAGGGGCGCCTTTGGGCTCCGGTGGTAGTCAGGTTGACCACCAGGTTCGGGGCGTTAACGTCCGGCAGGTAGGGATCTACGAAGCCCGGCTGCCCTAAATTCGGGGTGAAGCCGCCCACCTGCAGCAATTCACCGTGGCAGCTCTGGCACTGCATGCCCTTGACCGCCATGACGCTACGCAGACACTGGGTGTCGTTGCCGGGATGACAGTAATAACATTGCGTCACCCCGGTCCCCGGAATCGGGACCACATAGGTTCCCATGCCGTCCAGCATGGGCCAGGAGGTGCCGTGATGTTTATGCATGCCCCTGGAGAGATAGATGTGGGTCAGCTGAGGCCCCTGGGGACCGGTCCCCCCCAGATCCAGCGCCTTGGAATAATGGCAGGAGGCGCAGAGCGTCGGGTTGCCGGCAAGATACTTGGCGTACAGGGTAGTGGCGTTCAAAGCGTCGTGCAGGATCAGGATATTCTCACGGAAGCGAATGTTGGCGTCCGGATTGGTGCTGAAGCTGTCAGGCGTCAGCGAGGTGAGCCGTGGCGGCGGTGAGGCATCGCTGGCGCTGCCGGGGTTGAGCGGGACAAAAGCGGCGGTCTCGTGGCAAGATGCGCAATTCATCTCGCTTGAGGCTGGAAGTACGATGTCGAGGGATTTGGGCCTGAGGAAGGCAATCTTGTGCACGGCCCGAACTTTCATCATGGTGAAGGAATTGATGTTGAGCTTATCGTCAATGTTGGTCGTGGGAATACCGGTAGCGCTGAACCATTTATAGTTAGGGTCGTATGGCGTCAGAGCCTGCGGTCCGAAATTGGCGTTGGGCATTTTGTAACCCAGGATTCCTGTGTCCGGGGGCTGAGTCACTCCATAGAGCTTGGTGATATATGTCCAAAAGTTGGTCTTGCCGATGCTGGTGGTATTGATGGATCCACTGGGGTCGGCTATGGCGCGATAAGTGAGGTTGACCTGGGTGTCATTCAATAGTCTGGGTTTGGCCCCTTTGATGACAACCTGGGAGTGGACTACGTTAAAAGGCGGCAGGAGGGAAAAAACAGAGAAGTCTTGGTCGTAGCAGTGCATTCCCAGGTCGTTAAAGGCGAATACCTGGAGAGGGTCATAGCAGGATATTCCATCTTCACCGGAGTCTGATGCTTGGTAGTTGGGGTCTGTTGCAGGGTGCTGAGCTGTGGCATGGACGTTAAATCCAAGAAAATCAAGACAGATCAAGATAACCACGACGCCAGTATTCCGGTGAAACATATGTTTCCACTTCATAACTACCTCCTGTGGTAGGCATAACGTGTGAACATCTTTGTTAACTTCAAGGCAAATTGCCTTTATCCAGAAATGTTGCGAATATAGAACCCAGTGTCGAAAACTCTGTCTTGTTCCCTGTTGCCGTCCAGTTGGAACTGCATGTAATCCAGGGTTAAGAGTGCTATTGCCAAAAAACTGTTTTTTGGGCCTTGTGGCTTCAGCAAAATCCGCAAAAGACTCTGCTCCAGGAAGTGAACGCTCTAGTCGGCGGCATGTGAGCGCTAGTTCCGCCCATCGAAGAATATATCCCTGAATTCTTGAGGCCCCCTAAGCTCAGAACCACTCAGAGGTGTCCAGGGGCGGGAGTTTTTATGAAGATCGGGGACATGAGTCTTTACGACTCCTGGTTGTTTTGATTGCCCGCCGGACCATTTCCAGCGTCCTCTTTCATCAAAACGCCTTGAAGTACCGGACTTCTACTTGAGCATGCTCTCTAATGCCTTGAGCCTGTATGAACGTCCTGTGACGTCCAGGACGTGACTCCCGTGCGGCAATCGATCAATTTGTCGTGGCCATCGTACCGTCACCGGCTAAAATCTCCGGATAATCTTTGACTAACTTGTTCGTCGGGATGGCCGTACTGCCTGTGTCGTAGCGTCAGTTAACCACCCGGAACCATGAAACAGCTTCGCCATGGGGCAAAGGCTGAAAGCCTATCTCATCAATGATCCGCATCGATGACTTTTAATATTTTACCCCTTTAAGCCGCTCAGGGGGGCTGTAGACATCTTTCCTGGCCGCATGCGGCAGCGAATCCGTTGTGGCCCGCCGTATAGTTTCAATGGCACTCCGTGGTGTCCGGTAAAATATTTCGAATGAACCCAGCAAGATCCGTTCACAACTAAATCAGTATGGTATTTTTCATTCTTATTTTAACAGGCTTTTTGACTCAGTCAAACTATTCCTGGTTTATTGAGTGCTAATCAACTCCCACATTCATTAATGATACTGGATTGATCCTGCCGTATTCATGTGAACATCTTGTAATGTGCAGTTATTTGCGTGACATATTTAAAATTATGCTTGGGTATATATCTTGTTCAAGTCGTTGAAACAGTGTTCGCTCCGGCATGGCCTAGCCTGCCGGGTCACTTCGGACCACTCAATATTTGAGAGTGGCCCCCTGATTCAGGTTGTTGCCGATCATTCCGGCGAAGGTCTTGGGGGTCATCCTTCCAAGGCTTGAGTGGGACCGGACCTCGTTGTGCTGCTTGCGCCAGTCTTCAATGACCATCTTGGCTTCCAACCTGAATCGAATTCACTCCATGTGTAACCCTCCCCTAGAATAGGACCAGCCAAAAGTTGAGATTTCTGGCAAAGCAGCCCCGGAGGGAACGATGCGGAAATCTCGATTTTCAGAAAGCCAGATCGTCAAGATGCTCAAAGAGGAAGAGGCTGGTCGCCCAGCCTCGGGCATATGCCGTGAGAACGTGGTCAGTTCGACCACGTTCTACAAGTGGAAGGCCAAATACGGCGGCATGGAGGCGTCTGATGTGCGACGCCTGAAGGAGCTTGAGTCCGAACACAACAGGCCGAAGCCGATGTTTGCTGAGCTGAGCCTGGAAAACCAGGAGCTGAAGGATGTGATCGCAAAAAGTTGTAAGGCCGGCCGACAAGTGCGAGTTGATCACCTACCTCTGTCTCGATCACGGGCTGAGCCTGCGCTGGCAGATTGGGCCGAGAAGCACGGAGTGGAATTGGAGCGCATCAGCCAGGCAGGCCCACTCAGAACTCGTATGACGGGAGGCTCAACCGCACCTCTCGTCACGGCGTGTTGCATTTTCATGTTTTCAACAGTTTGGGCGAAGTCATGGAGATCGTGCAGGACTGGGTAAAGCCGTACAATGAGCAGAGGCACATAAGCCGCTCGGAGTGACCTTCCCCCCGGGTGCCTCCCGTCAACTTGCCCGAGGTCTATACTTTCGAAACGTACTAGACTCTGGAAGTTTGCACCGGCATCACGCCTTGCTCGCGAAGGACGATTCCCCTTAAGGCTCCTACGACTCCATTGTTTGACCCAGTTTGTATCCCGAAATTTTCCAAAGAAAAAATGGGCCACGATTTTCATCGTAACCCATTGATTCTATTGGTCGGGGCGGCGAGATTTGAACTCACGGCCCCCTGCGCCCAAGGCAGGTGCGCTACCAGGCTGCGCTACGCCCCGACTGGAAGAGAGTTCCCTAGAGAATTATCGCCCGCCTGGCAAGCCGGGAGAGTCGCGCAGCACGATGACGATCTTGTCCGGCTGGCCCTGGCCCGAGATGGTGGTGGCCCGCGCCTGCGCCTCCCTGCCCGCGAAGGTGCAGCGCAGCCATGTTTCGTCCGCCAGGCCGGCTTGGGCCTCCCGCTGCTGGCAACGGTGCAGCACGTCACTGAGTTCGGGAGGGCAGGGCGCTCCCCGCAGCGCATCCCGCGTGGAGCCCAGCGCCTGCGCCAGGGGCTCGTTGCATGCCAGCAGCTTCTCCCCCGAATCCAGGACGGCCGCCATGTCCGAGATCATGCCGAGCAGGGCCGCGCAGTCCCTCCCCGGCTTGACCGACTGCATGGCGGTCTGGCTGTCCGTGACGTCGAAGATCAGCGAGTGCAGAACCACCCGTTTGCCCTGGAGCAGGGGGGAGACGCGCACTTCCACGTCGCGGAGGGCTCCTGAGGCAATCTTGTGCCGGAAGCGGAAAACGCGCGTCCTCGCGCTGGAGGCCTCCCGCAGCCGTTGCCCAAGCACGGGCAGCTCCAGGGTGTTGATGTCGGCGATGTTCATGGAGCGCAGTTCGCCGCAGGTGTAGCCGTAAAAAGCCTGGGCCGCCGGGTTGGCGTCCAGGATGGCTCCGGTGTCGCCGTCTACGAGCAGCTGCACCGTGGAGTTGGTGAGGAACAGGTCGCGGTAGCGCGATTCGGAGGAGCGCAGCACGATCTCCGATGCCTTGGAGTCGGTTATATCCTGCCAGGCTCCGACGATCTCCAACTGGCGGCCCTCGCAGTCGGTGACGAGCCTCTGGTGGTCGCGCACCCAGCGCCACACGCCTTCCCGGTTGCGCACCCTGTAGTCCTGCAACAGACGGCCCCTGGCGGCCAGCCCGGCCTGGGCGCGGCGTACCCTCTCGGCGTCGACGGGGTGCACCTGCGAAAGCCAGAAGGAGGCCTCCATAAGGTCCAGTTGCGAATGGCCGAAGATGTCGCGGATGTTTTCAGAAACATAGGTCGGCGTGAAGGGGTCGTCGGGCGAACAGGTGCGCAGCACCATGGGGCTGGAGGCGAGCAGGTGCTCCAGGCGGGCCTGGGTGAGGCGCAGCGCCTCCTCCATGTGCTTGCGCTCGGTGATGTCCACGGTCAGGTGGATGGCGCAGACCAGACGGCCTGTCTCGTCGAATACCGGGGCGCTGCGCGTGAGGAACGTCAGCCCCTCGGGGACAGTGAGCTCCCCGCTGAGCGGCCTGAGGGCGCGGATGGATTCGGGGAGTTCGCAGCCCGGGCAGGGGGACTCGAAGCCGTGCAGGTGCGAGTGGCATTTCCGGCCCTGGTGGCCCTGGATCCTCTCCTGCATGAACGGGTTGTTGGAGAACATCCACAGAAGCTTCATCTCGGGATCGACGCATTTTATGGTGATGCCGTCGATGCCTTTGAGGAAATCAGCTTGGCTGGGGACTCCGGAGACAGGGGAATCGCCGGGCCCGCCAACGGGGTGAGAGGGCGGCCCTTCCGGCGGCTTCCCCCGTGCGCTCTTTCGCGGAGCGGGTTGGAACAGCTCCCCGGGATCGACCCCCAGGGTGCGCGCCAGGATGACCACACTCTCGAATGAAGGCGCAGCCAGGCCGCGTTCGAGCCTACCCAGGAAACGGTCGGAGATGCCTGCCTGGGAGGCAAGCTCGGCCTGGGTCAAGCCAGCCTGGTGTCTGAGCGCCTTGATGCGGGCGCCGAAGAGTTTTTTCATGCAGCGTCCCCTGATTATTGTTTTTTTAACCATGAACGCCGTAAGACACAACCCTGGGCTTTGCCCCTGCGTGGTAAGCCTTTTCAGAAGTGCGGCCGTGGGCTAGCATGTGGCCATGAACGGTCATCCTTTATTGGCGGCGGTGCTCGGGCAGCTCCAGGCTCTGGAGCGCTCCGCGCGCGAAGAGCAGATCCCCCTGCTTGTGGGTCAGGCCGAAGCCCTGCGCCAGGCGGTGCTCGGCCTTCTGGCCGACCGCGAGGCCGTGGAGGAACGGGCCATGATGGCCGCCCTGCGCGTGGAGAAGCTGGAGGCCGCGCTGGAGCGCAACAAGAAGCTCTACGAGGGCGGGTTGCGATCCTTCGACCGCTTCCGGCAGGGTTTCCAGTTGGTGGAGGAACTGCGCGACCTGGAGCGCCTGCCCCAGCTCGTGGAGCAGTTGCGCCGCCTGTTCCGCGTGGGGCTGATGCGCCTGAGCCTGGAGAGGGTGGATTTCGAGCCCCTGCTGCCGGAGGGCTTCCCGCTCATGGAGCGCGGGTGCCTGGGGGACATCGCCGCCAAGGTGCTGGCCGGGAAGGCGAAGGCCTATCTGGGCTCCACGGCGCAGGCGCCCGCCGGGGTGCTGAGCGAGGAGGAGGCCAGGCGCTGGCGCTCCTGTTTCGTCTATCCCCTGAAGGACCGCTTCCGCGAAGGCGAGTGGGCCGGGGTGCTGGTGCTGGCGGACGCCAATTCGCAGCGCTACCGCCCGGAGATGGCCACGGACTACATGGAGCACTTCAGCGACGTGCTGGCCAGCGCTGTCTCCGGCCTCGCGGAGCACAAGCGCGCCGAGAACCTGCGTGAGGACGTGGAGCGCATCGCCCGGCACGATCTCAAGTCCCCGCTGTCGGCCTTCCTTACCCTGCCGCAGATGCTGCTTGAATCGGACAACATCACCGCCCGCCAGAAGGAGATGATCCGCCTGATGCTGGAGGCCGGGCGGCGCATGCAGAACATGATCACGCTGTCGCTCTCCATCTACCGCATGGAGCGGGGCGAATACGACCTGGACGCCCGCCCCGTGGACGCTGCGGGGCTTGTGCGCTCCATCTGGGACGAATCCGGCGGGCCGTACCGCGCCTCGGACATCCTGCTGGAGTTCGTGGCCCAGGAGGAGCCGTTCATGGTGCGCGGCGAGGAGCTGCTCTGCTACACCATGCTGGCCAACCTGATCAAAAACGCGCTGGAGGCGTCCTCACCCGGGGACAGGGTGGGCGTGAACCTGCTGCGCGAGGACGGCTGGGACGTGGTGGAGGTGCGCAACGTGCGGGACGTGCCAGAGGCCATGCGGGGCTGCCTGTTCGAGAAGTACGCCACCCACGGCAAGCTGGGCGGCACCGGGCTGGGGGGCTACTCTGCCCGGCTCATCGCCAGGACCCACGGCGGCGACGTGGCGGTGAGCACCGGCAACGGGAGCGGCACGACGGTCAGGGTGCGGTTGCCGAGGGGGTGACGGCTTTTCGGGCCTTCGCCCCTGTCCCCTGGGCGCCGCGAAGGCGCGTCGCCTTGGGGGATGAACGGAGGTTTCAACCCGGAAATCGCCACCGCAGCCGACGCGAAGCGGAGTGGGAGTCCAGAGGGGTTAAGCCCCTTTGGCCGCCGGAGGCAACTTTTGACGATTCAAAGAAAAACGCCCGCTTGCGCGGGCGTTTCGTTTCTCGGCTAATTTCCGGCCTCTTCGGCCTGGGCTCCCGTGAGCCCGTAGCGCCGCTGCCTGGCGGCGTAGGACTCCAGGGCCTTGTCCAGTTCGGCGGCGTCGAAGTCCGGCCAGGGCACGTCCGTGAAGTAGTACTCCGCGTAGGCGCTCTGCCAGAGCAGGTAGTTGCTGATGCGCACCTCACCGCTGGTGCGGATCACCAGGTCGGGGTCGGGCTGGCCCACGGTGTACAGCTCGGCCGAGAAGCTCTCCTCGGTGACGCCCTTTGGCCCCACGCCGCGCTCCATGAGCCTGCGGCAGGCCCGCAGGATCTCCTCCCGGCCGGAGTAGTTCAGGGCCAGGTTGAGCGACATGGAGGCGCACTTCTCGGTCTTCTTGATGACGTGCTTGAGCACCTGGCGCATGGTGAACGGAAACTGGTCCATCGCGCCGAACACGCGCAGCCTGATGTCCTGCTCCACCAGGGAGGACAGCTCGTTGTTCAGGAAACGCACGATGAGGTCGAACAGGAAGTTGACCTCATCCTTGGGGCGCCCCCAGTTCTCGGTGGAGAACGTGTAGAGCGTCAGGTGCCCGATGCCAAGCTCCCGGCAGCGGGTCACCAGGGCCTTGGCGTTGCGGGTGCCCGCGTCGTGCCCCTCGCTTCGCGTCAGGCCCTTGCGTTCGGCCCAGCGTCCGTTGCCGTCCATGATGACGGCCAGGTGGCGCGGCAGCGCCGAAACCGGACCCGTCATCAGATCTCCATGATTTCCTTTTCCTTCTTGGCGAACTGCTGGTCCAGCTTGGCCACGAAGGAGTCGGTGATCTTCTGGATTTCGGCCTCACCCTTGCGCACGTCGTCCTCGGAGAGGGACTTGTCCTTGAGCTTCTTCTTCAGGGAGTCGTTGGCGTCGCGGCGGATGTTGCGCACGGCGACTTTGGCCTCCTCGGTGTACTTCTTGCCGACCTTCACCAGCTCCTTGCGGCGGTCCTCGGTGAGGGGAGGCATGCCGATGCGGATGACCTTGCCGTCGTTGACCGGGTTGAGGCCCAGGTCGGACTTCTGGATGGCTTTCTCGATCAGGCCGAAGGCGGCGCGGTCCCAGGGCTGGATGGTGATGGTGCGGCTGTCCGGCGTGGAGACGGAAGCCAACTGGTCGATGGGCGTGGGTGTGCCGTAGTAGTCCACCTTGATGCCGTCGAGCAGGGCCACGGAAGCCCTGCCGGTGCGCAGGTGGGAGAATTCCTTGTCCAGGGCCGCGGAGGCCTTTTCCATGCGGGTCTTGACGTCAGCGATCACGGCGTCCATGCGTCTCTCCTTATTCCACGATGGTGCCGGCCTTCTGGCCGGTGACTACCTTTTTCAGGTTGCCGGGCACGAACATGTTGAAGACAACGATGGGCATGCTGTTGTCCATGGCCAGGGTCACGGCGGTGGAGTCCATGACCTTGAGCTGCTTCTCCAGCACGTCCATGTAGGTGAGGCGGTCGAACATGACCGCGTCGGGGTTGGTCTTGGGGTCCTTGTCGTAGACGCCGTCCACCTTGGTGCCCTTGATGATGGCCTGGGTCTTGAGCTCCATGGCGCGCAGGGCGGCGGCGGTGTCGGTGGTGAAGTAGGGGTTGCCGGTTCCGGCGGCGCAGATGACCACGCGGCCCTTCTCCAGGTGATGGATGGCGCGGCGGCGGATGTAGGGCTCGCAGACCTCGCGCATGGTGATGGCGGAGAGCACCCGGGTGCAGAGGCCGAGCTTCTCCAGGGCGTCCTGCACGGCCACGGCGTTCATCACGGTGGCGAGCATGCCCATGTAGTCGGCGCTGGCGCGGTCCATGCCCGACGCGGAGGCGGACATGCCCCTGAAGATGTTGCCGCCGCCGATGACCATGGCCAGCTGCACGCCCATCTCCGCTGCCTCGACGATCTGGCCGCAGAAGGCGGAGACGGTCTCGGGGTCGATGCCGAAACCTTTATTCCCGGCCAGGGCCTCGCCGGAGAGCTTGAACAGAACGCGCTTGAAACGAAGGTTTTCCATATGAATTCATCCTGGGGAGGGCGCGATGGGCCGCCGGCCGCGGGCCTGGCCACGCGGCGCGGGTGCGCAGCGCCCACCCCGAATCCCGGCTGGCCGGGGCAGGGGGGTGCTACAAAAATGACGCGATCGACGCGAAGCTACGTAATGGTTTTCTTGAAGAAGCGCGAGGGGAAACTTTGCTGGACCAAAGCTCCCGCCCCGCACTTGAGATCAAAAAAAACGGGCCTTGCGGCCCGTTTCTTCGGCAGTTACTCGGCTGCGTCTTCGCCCAGCTGCATGCGGACGAAGCGGCCGATCTGGATGTTTTCGCCCAGGGTGGCCACCAGGTCGTTCAGCAAGGTCTGGATGGTGAGCTTGTCGTCCTTGATGAAGGGCTGCTCGAGCAGGCAGATTTCCTTGTAGTACTTCTTGATGCGGCCATCGACGATCTTCTCGACGATGTTGTCGGGCTTGCCCTCGGCCTTGGTCTGGGCGACGTAGATGTCCTTCTCCTTGGCCAGCACGTCGGCGGGCACCTGGTCGGACGAGACGCACAGGGGGTTGGCCGCGGCGATCTGCATGGCCACGTTCCTGGCGAACTCCTGGAACTTCTCGCCGCGGGCGACGAAGTCGGTCTCGCACTTGATTTCCACCAGCACGGCGATCTTGCCGTTGGAGTGGATGTAGGAGCCGATGACGCCTTCGGAGGTGGAGCGTCCGGCCTTCTTGGCGGCCTTGGACAGTCCCTTCTCGCGCAGCCAGGCGATGGCCTTCTCGGTATCGCAGTTGCAGGCTTCGAGGGCCCGCTTGCAGTCCATCATGCCCGCGCTGGTCCGGTCGCGCAGTTCCTTGACAACACTGGCGCTGATCTGAGCCATGATTATTTCTCCTCCTGTGCCCCGGCGGCTTCCTCGACGGTCGCGGCTTCGGGCTTCACGTCTTCTTTCTCGGCGGCGGCGCCCTCGTCCTTGGAGGCGGCCTGGCCTTCGAGGCAGGCGTCGGCCACGCAGGTGACGAAGAGCTTGATGGCCCGGATGGCGTCGTCGTTGCCGGGGATGATGTAGTCGATCAGGTCGGGGTCGCAGTTGGTGTCGACGACGGCCACGACGGGGATGCCCAGCTTGCGGCACTCCTGCACGGCGATTTCTTCACGCTTGGGGTCGATGATGAAGGCCGCGGCGGGCAGGCCGTCCATGTCCTTGATGCCGCCCAGGGTGGCGTTGAGCTTGGTCACCTCGCGGCCGTACATGGAAATTTCTTTCTTGTGGTAGCGCTTGTGGATGGAGCCGTCCTCGAAGGCGGTCTCCAGCTTCTTCAGGCGGTCGATGGAGCCGCGGATGGTCTGGAAGTTGGTGAGCATGCCGCCCATCCAGCGGTGGGTCACGAAGTACTGGCCGGAGCGCTCGGCTTCCTTGCGCACGGCCTCCTGGGCCTGGCGCTTGGTGCCGACGAAGATGATGCGTCCGCCCTTGACCACGGTCTCGACCAGGAAGTCGTGGGCCTTCTGGAACAGCTTCACGGTCTGCTGCAGGTCGATGATATGGATGCCGTTGCGCGCGCCGAAGATGAAGGGGCGCATTTTGGGGTTCCAACGGCGGGTCTGGTGTCCGAAGTGGACGCCGGTCTCGAGCAGCTGCTTCATGGTGACGTAAGCCATGAGTCCTCTCCTTTGGGTTTTTCCTCCACGCCGGGCCCCGCTGCCGGCCCGTAAGGGCACCCTTGGCGGCGATGACGGCGTGTGTGATGTTGGGAAGCGGGACTAGCTACTACGCAATGCGCGAGTTGGCAAGGGGGTAGCGGCCATAGGGTGCGATTTTCGGCGCCCGGCGCGCAGGGTGTGCAAGCCCTTGCACGGGCATGTGCAGGCATGTGCAAGGCTGTGCGCGCCTCGCAGGGCCGCAACGGGTTAAGATGCCTGTAGTTTCGAGGTGTTCCAGGTTGGCACGCCAAATGCTACCTGTCAGGTAGGCATTGAACCCCCAAAGGAGTACCGCAATATGTCCAAGACTTCCCGTTACCTTCAGGCCGTGGGCGGCATGTCCCTGGCTTTCCTGATCGGCCTGGGCGCCATGGCCGCCCAGGACGCCGCCACCGCCCCCAAGGCCGCCCCGCAGGCCCAGGCTCCGGCCGCTGCGTCCACGCCCTCCAAGCCCCAGACCTACGCCCCGGGCCTGCCTGGCTGGATGAAGCACCTGCCCGCCGACCAGCAGGAGACCGCCCGCAAGATCTGGCTCACCGAAGGCCGCACAGTCGTGGCCCACAAGGAGATGCTCAAGGCCAAGCGCCATGAGCTCAACGCGCTCCTGGCCATGCCGAACGCTGACGACAAGGCCGTGGCCGCCCTGGTCAAGGAGGTCGCCTCTCAGGAGGAGAAGCTGCTCGGGGCCGAGGTGGCCCTGCGCCGCAAGCTGGAGAAAGAAGGCATTCCCACCTGGGGCCGCATGGACGGTATGATGGACAACATGGGCGGCAAGGAAGGCTGCATGTCCGGCATGATGGACAAGATGGGCGGCAAGATGGACAAGATGGGCGGCCAAATGGGCGGCATGATGGGCGGCATGGACCATTCCTCGGGCCATGACGGGGGCCACGGCGGCGACAAGCCCAAGACCGGCGGCGCCCAGCCCGGCGGGCACGGCTCCCACAACTAACTGATAGCGGATTTTCCCTCCATCCCTCGCATTGGCGGGCCACGGCGCTGAGTCGTGGCCCGTCTTGCGTTGGGCTCCGCAGCGCCGTTCCGTGCTGCGGGAACTGAAGGGTGGGCAAGGCGGAGAGTGGCCGCGCCTCGCGGCGGCCCGTGCGCTAGAGCGAGATGACCACCGGCACCACCACGGGGTCGCGCTCCAGGACCTTGCGGAAGAAGCGCCGCAGGGAGGAGCGGATTCGCTCCTTGAGCTTGTCCGTGTTGCCGGGGGGCACACTGTCGATGGTGTCCAGGATGACGCACTTGGCGTCCTCCAGAACGTGGGAATACTGCTGCTCGAACACGAAGCCCTTGGAGATCAGGTTGGGGCCGATCATCACCTCGCCGGTCTTGTCGTCCAACACCAGCATCACCACCACCATGCCTTCGCCCGCCAGGAGCTGGCGCTCCTTGAGCACGCTCTGGCCCACGTCGCCCACGCCCTTGCCGTCCACGTAGACCTGCTCCACGAGGATGGGGTCCTCCAGGCGGATGCCGCCCTCCCCCAGGAAGGTGATGGGCTGGCCGTCCTCGATGATGATGGCCCGCTCCGGGGCCACGCCGTGCTCCAGGGCCAGGCGGCGGTGCTTGACCAGGTGGCGGTACTCGCCGTGCACGGGGATGAAGAACTTGGGGCGTACGGTGTCGAGCATGATGGCCAGCTCTTCCTGGTGGGCGTGCCCCGAGGCGTGGATGCCCTGGACGCGCTCGTAGAGCACCTCCGCGCCCTGGCGGTAGAGCTTGTCGATGAGCTTGTGGATGGCCCGGATGTTGCCGGGGATGAAGCGCGAGCTCATGAGCACCAGGTCGCCCGGGTGCACGCGCAGCTGGCGGTGCTCGCCGGTGGCCAGGCGCGAGAGCGCCGAGAGCGGTTCGCCCTGGGAGCCGGTGACCAAAAGCACGGATTTGTCCAGGGGCATGGCGGGCAGCTCGTCCATGTCGGCCCAGACCCCGGCGGGCATGCGCAGGTAGCCCAGGTCGCGGGCCAGCTCGATGTTGGTGGCCAGGCTCCTGCCGGAAACCGCCACGCGCTTGCCCGTGTCGTGGGCCAGGTCGAAGATCTCCTGCATGCGCTGGATGTGGCTGGAGAACAGCGTGACCACGATGCGCCCGGTGGCCTTGCGGAAAATCTCGCCCAGGCTCTGCTTGATCTCCATCTCGGTGAGGGCGAAGCCTTCGCGCTCAACGTTGGTGGAGTCCGACATCATGCACAGCACGCCCGGCTCGGCGAAGCCGCGGAAGGCGTCCAGGTCGGTCTGGTGGCCGTCCAGCGGATAGCGGTCGATCTTGAAGTCCCCGGTGTGCACGATGCGCCCGGCCGGGGTCTCGATGCCCAGGCCGTAGCTGTGCACGATGGAGTGGCAGACCTGGAAGAAATTGAAGGCGAACGGGCCGATCTCCACGCGCTCGTTCTTCTGCACGGGGCGCAGGTCCGCGTGCTTGAGCAGGTCGTGCTCCTCGAGCTTCTTGGCCACCAGGGCCAGGGTGAAGGGCGAGCCGTAGATGGGGGCGTCCACGTAGGGCAGCAGCCAGGGCAGGGCGCCGATGTGGTCCTCGTGGCCGTGGGTGAGCACGATGGCCTTGAGCTGCTCCTTGCGGGCCAGGATGAAATCGAACCGGGGGATGACCACGTCCACGCCGAAGAGGTAGTCCTCGGGGAACATGAGGCCGCAGTCCACCATGACCAGGCTGCCGTCGCAGCTCAGGCCCATGCAGTTCATGCCGATCTCCCCCAGGCCGCCCAGGGGATAGATGGTCACCGCGGCGGACATTGGCGAACCTCCTGGTATGCTGCCCCCATGTAGTCCTGCAGCCAGGTGCGGAAGGCTTCGCGCTCGCGGATGGTGAAGCGCTCGGCCGGGTCGAAGGCGGGCAGGGCCTTGACGTGCACCACGCCGGGCTTGGGCATCCACTTGCCCCGTGGCAGCACGTCTCCCGAACCGGAGACGATCACCGGGGCCACGGGCAGCCCGCACTTGAGGGCCATGATCATGCCGCCGATCTTGAACTCGCCCAGGCGGCTGAAGTCGTTGCTGCGGGTGCCTTCGGGGAAGACCACCACGGAGATGCCCTTCCTGGCGGCCGCCACCGCGTCGTCGATGGACTTCATGGCCTTGCGCGAGTTCTCCCGCAGGATGGGGATGTGCCCGGTGCGGCGCATGGCTGGCCCGAAAATGGGTATCTTGAACAGGCTCTCCTTGGCCACGAAACGCACGTTCCAGTCACGCAGGGCGTGCACCAGCACCAGGATGTCGAACTGGCTCTGGTGGTTGGCCAGGAACACGCAAGGCACGCCCCGCTTCAGGGCGGAGAGGTCCGCGCGGACCTCAACGCCCGAAACGGCCAGGGAAAACCGGGCCCACAGGCACATGAACCAGTGGGCCACGGGGGCGTTCTTCCCGATCCCGGCCGTGAGCCAGCACAGGCAGGACACGGCGATGAGCAGGGGCAGGAAGAACGCCAGATACGTGATGCGGTACAGAATCGTCATCGGGTTACGCTACGCGACGTCCCCTTCGTGGTCGTGGTCGCAGCCGCAGGCGCTCTCGATGGTCACGACGATCTCGGTGGCGTCACGCAGGGCGCCGGAGAGGTCCTTGAGCTGGGCGGGGGTCAGGTCGTCGGCGTCGAGCAGCTCGGCGGCCTTGAAGACCACGCGCATGGCGTTTTCCAGCAGCAGATCCTGGGGATCGATCTCGAAGGTTTCTTCTTCCACGGTATTCTCCTTGCGATTGGGTGCGGATTTGATGTGAACAACGGGTCTCTACCCTCCGCACGAGCAAAAAGCTAGGCCTCCGGGGCCAGGTGGCGCAGGATGATCTCCAGGTCCGCCGCGCGGGACTTGACGCCCAGCGAAACTGAGTGGCCGTGCACGTTCAGGCTTCCGCCCGCGAACTCCACATATCCGGCCGAGAGAACGGACGAATAGGGGACGAGTTCGCGCATCTCGCCGTGGCTGACTCGGCCGGGGAAGAGAATCGGGGCCGGATGCCCCGCGAAATCCTCGAAGATGATGTACTTCATGGTCGTCCTCCGGGGATATTGGTAGGTTTTTTTAGGCCAGTTGTCACGGGGCAGGGCGTGGGAGCGGTTTCCCAGCATGGGCATGGTCGCGGAAGCAGAAGGGGCGACGCCGGCCGGTCGCACGTTGTTTTGCCCGGGTGGAGCAGCCTCTCAGGGCACTCGCTGCTTGAGCCCGAAACTCAAGAGCATGTCCGGCCTGGCATGGGTTTTCCAAAGGGCGGACGCCCTCCCGGATTCTCCATACGAAGGCTGAAACGGTTTTTGTCGCCGCCGGCCAGGTGCGGAAGCAATTGGAGCATTACCCGGCGAGCACGCCGCAAAAACGGAAGAATTGCTCTTTTGCAGGCCCCGCCGCGCGAATGTCACTGTTGTGACCTTTACAAGTAATCAAAAAGTGCATAATAACCTCCTGCTGAACAACGCATGTAAAGCAAATTTGCATATATATCAGGTTGATAGCGATGAACCAAGTTCCCATGAACCTTCGCCGCCTGGTGGCCGACGTGCTGCCCAAGGGCTTCGAAGTCGCCCGCGCCGGGCAGGACGAGCCTGAAGGCGGCTACGCCTATTTCTACGTCACCGACCCGGCCCAGCGCCGCCGCACCTTCTCACACGCCACGCCCACCCTGGACGAGCTGTACGGCGAGATCCGCAAGCTGGCCGTGGAGGTGCGCCGCCTGGACTACTGGAAGCGCAAGTCCGAAATCTCCGACGCGGACATCGACGCCCTGGTGGAGAGCGTGTGCACCAACATGCCCAAGTTCAAGGGCCAGCGCTGGGGCTACGCCGCTAAGGATATGACCACCCCCTGCTGCGGCACGAAGATCCCGGCCGGCAAGTGGTGGATCCACGAGGACGCGGGGATGCTCGGCCAGTTCGCGCCCATCGCCGCCACCCAGGGCTCGCCCGACGTGGTGTTCATGGACGCCTCGGACTTCGCCCGCTACCTCATCGAACGCAAGGAGTCGCGCTTCGAGAGGTCCGTGCGGCAGTAACGGCCGCTTCGCTTCGAGTTCCAAGCCGCCGCGGGGGTGACCCCGCGGCGGCTTTTTATTTTTGGATGCCCGGGCATTCCGGCGAGCCTGCTGGAAGCCTTTTCGGCGGGCAAGAAAAAGCCCCGCAGCCGTAGAGTCGGCGCGGGGCTGATCCATTGTGAAGCGTGTTCGCCCGCTGCGCTACATCTTCCCCAGCAGCTCCAGCTCCTTCTCGTGCTCCCGCACCCAGTCGAACAGGTCCGTCAGGATGTCGCGGGCGCTCTTTTTGGGCGTCCAGCCGAAGGTCTCGCGCACCTTGGCGGTGTCCGTGAGGTAGATGGCCATGTCAGCCGGGCGGTTTTCGGGGTCGCGCAGCACCTCGATGCGGTTGCCGGTGATCTGCTCGCAGAGCATGGTGGTCTCCAGAAGCGAGAGGCTCACTTCCAGGCCGCCGCCCACGTTGAAGATGCCCCCGTCCGCCTTGTTCCAATCCGCCAGCTGCAGCTCGATGAGATCGAAGAGGTCAGCCGGGTGGAACAGGTCGCGCACCTGTTTGCCCGAGCCGCCGAAGCCGATGTACTTGAGCTTGCGCTTGAAATAGTGGGCCTGCATCCACAGCGAGAACACGCCCTGGTCCACCTTGCCGAACTGCCAGGGCCCCGCGATCACGCCGCAGCGGTTGACCACTCCGCGCACGCCGTACATGGCGCGGTACTCCTCCAGCACGAACTCCGAGCAGAGCTTGGTGGCCCCGTACATGGACTTGGCCCCGTAGATGGGGAAGTCCTCGGCCACGCCGCGCGGGCTCCAGCCCTGGGGGCCGTCCTCGGTGGACCACACCAGGCGGGTGGCCCCTTCGGTGACGGGCACGGCGTTGAGCGGGTCGTAGGCGTAGACCCGGCTGGTGGAGAGGAACACCACGTCCGCCTTGTGCTTGCGGCAGACCTCCAGGCAGTTGATGGTGCCCGTGAGGTTGGTGTTGATCAGGTATTCGGGGCTGCCGCCGAACCCGGCCAGCACGGAGGGCTCGGCCGAGCACTCCAGCAGCAGGTCGATCTTGGACTCGAAGCTCAAGTCCTCGGGGTTGCGGATGTCGCCGTGCACGAAGCGGATGCCCGCGTCGGCCAGGCGGCCCAGGTTGAACTCCGAGCCCCGGCGCTTGAGGTTGTCCAGGACGATGATCTCCTGCTCCGGGTAGCGGGCCTTGAAGGTCATGGCCAGGTTGGAGCCCACGAACCCGGCTCCGCCGGTGACCAGGATGGCGCCGTCGTATTTCTTCATGTTTCCCTCTGCGTGGAGCCGGCCCGCGCCTTGCGGGCCGGATGTGATGTGCGGCTTGGTTTCGTGGGCCGCGTATCAGGTGCGGGCCGGGAAGGGAAGGGCCGCGATCAGGCCCTCTCCGTGCGCACCAGCTGGGCCAGGGCCAGGGAGGCCACGGCCAGGGCCGCGCCCGTGATGAAGGGGATGCGGTAGTTGAAGGTCCAGAGCCAGCCGCCCAGCGCCGGGATGAACACCGCGGCCACGTGGTTGATGGTGAAGCCCACGGCTGAGGAGGGCGCGATGTCGGGCTTGTCCGCTATCTTCTGCAGATAGGTGCGGATGCAGACCACGAAGTTGAAGGCCAGGCTGTCCAGGATGAACATGGCCCCGGCCACGATGTGCGACTCGGTGTAGGCGTAGGTGATGAACACCAGGATGGCGCAGACGTACTCGATAGTCATGAGCGCCCGCTCGCCGAAGCGGTTGATCATGCGCCCGATGATCGGGTTGGCCACCCAGGCCACCAGGTTGTTGACCACGAACAGCGCGCTCATGGCGGCCAGGGAGTACTCGAACTTCTTCACCAGCAGATAGGTCGCGAAGACCATGAAGATCTGGCGGCGCGCCCCGGAGAGGAAGGTCAGGGCGTAGTAGATCCAGTAGCGGGCCCGCAGGACCATCTTCTTGTGCTGGGGGGGCATGTCCTTGTCGGAGGGGTCCTGGAACAGGGCCCAGAGGCCCAGCAGGGCCACGAAGCCGCCCACCAGCCCGAACAGGGTGGGGTAGCCCAGGCTGCCCGCCAGGGCGTAGATGAACACGCCCACCGCGATGTTGGCGATGGCCGAGGCGGCCCGGAGCCTCCCCAGGATCACCGGGGCCATCTCCAGGCTGAAGTATTGCAGGGAGAGCGACTGGTTGAGCGGCTCGAAGAAGTGGAAGCCCGTGGACATGAGCAGCGTGGTGAACACCACGCCCCAGAAGCTGGGCGCCAGCCCCGAGACCGAGACGCCCACCCCCAGCACCAGCACGGAGAGCGCGGCGGCGCGGTGCTCGCTCATGAGCAGCAGCAGGTAGATGACCAGCAGGGAGAGAAAGCCCGGGATCTCGCGTACGGAGTGGACCATGCCCATCTCGAAGGGGCCGAGCCCCGCGGCCTCCACCGCGAAGTTGTTGATGAGCGTCACCCAGCCCTGCATCCCGATCTGGGAGGCCACTGCGGTGACAAGCAGGAACAGGTACATCCGGCGCTGGGGTATGGACATTAGGCCGCCTGTTGGTCGAAAGCTGCGTGTAGGCCGAAGATTCCTGCCAGAAAACGGCGCCCCGGTCGAGCCTGAAGGCGTCCGCCGCCGCAAGTCCGGGGAAGGGAGTCTGTCACGCAGCGGGCCGCCGCCCTGGCGGTCATGTTGACAGCGCGCGGCGCGGGTTTTAGACGTCATTCATGGAATGCGCATCCTGCGTTATTTCCGCCTTTGCGGATGCGGCTTGTTTTCTGGATGCCACCGGCGAGACGCGCCGTGCGGCTCAGCGAAGTTCCCGCCGCGCCGGACCATCAGCCCGGCCCATCCGATGATCGACCTGAACACCGCCCTGCTCCTGGGCTTCCTGCTGCAATTCGCCATGGCGATGATCATGGTGCTGGCCTACACCCTGCGCACGGCCTATCCCGGGTTCCGCTCCTGGACCATCGCCCTGGTCTGCTGGGTCTTCGCCGGGGGGAGCTTCTACGCCCGCGGGATTCTCGGCGAGATACCCTCGGTGGTGCTTACCAACGGGCTCTACTTCGCGAGCATCCTGCTGTTCTACAGCGGGCTGGCCCGGTTCTACGGCTTCGACAGGGACCGCGTCCGGCAGCGTCAGAACCTCCTCGTCGCCTTGATGATGTACGCAGTGGTGCTGGGTTTTCTTTTCCTCAAGAACGACCTCCACATGCGCGTTCTGCTCAACAGCCTGACCATGGGCGCGCTGATGGTGCGTACGGGGTTGGACGCCCTGCGGGGCTCGCACGGCCGGTGCCTGCCGATCCAAAGGCTTCTTTCGGGGTGCTTCTGCGTACTGGCGGCGCTCCTTGTCGCCAGGGGGATCATGGTCTGGTCCATGAACCCCGACTCGGAAATCCTGCGCCAGGGTTCGGGCATCCTGCCCCTTTTGGCGGGGAACATTCTGAGCATCGTGGTCATGGTCTTCTGCCTGATCACGCTCACCAGCTGCCGCCTGGAGGAAGAATTGCTCCAGACCCAGGAGCAGCTCCGGGAGCAGGCTCAGCACGACGGGCTGACGGGCCTGCTCAACCGGCGGCACTTCTCCGAGCTGGCCAGCCAGGCCGCGCGCCAGGCAAAACGCTACGGGCAGCCGCTCTCCGTGATCCTCTTCGATATGGACGGATTCAAGGACATCAACGACACCTTCGGCCACGCCGCGGGGGACGACGTGCTGCGCGGTGCGGCCGAGACCTGCCGGAAGGTGCTGCGCCAGGCGGACGTGGCGGCCCGCTGGGGCGGCGAGGAGTTCGCGGTGCTGCTGCCCCAGACCGGGCTGGCTGGGGCCATGGAGACGGCGGAGCGGCTGCGCGAATGCCTTGAGGGGCAGCGGGCCGGGCAGGCCGGCGAGATGGCGGCCACGGCCAGCTTCGGCGTGGCCTCCTTGACGGGCGACGAGGACGTGGAGGGGCTGCTGCTGCGCGCCGACGCCTACCTCTACGAGGCCAAGCGGGACGGCCGCAACCGGGTGAGAGCCCAGTCGCCCGGGCGGGGCTGAGCCCGGGGCTACGGAATCCTGAGCACCTTCACGTTGACGAACTCGAGCAATCCCTGCCTTCCCAGCTCCCTGCCGAACCCCGAGTTCTTCACCCCGCCGAAGGGCAGGCGCGGGTCCGACTTCACCAGTGCGTTCACGGCCACGGTGCCCGCCTCGATGAAGCTGGCCAGCTTGCGGCCAAGGGTCGCGTTGCGCGTCCAGACGCTGCCGCCCAGGCCGTAGGGGGTCTGGTTGGCCAGGCGCAGGGCGTCCTCCGGGTTTGAGAAGCTGGTGATGCTGGCCACGGGGCCGAAGACCTCCTGCTCGAACACGGGCATGCCGGGGCGCACGTCGCCCAGCACCACCGGGCTGTAGAAGAAGCCCGGCCCCTCCACGGGGCCGCCCTCCAGCAGCATCTTCGCGCCCATCTCCACCGAGCGGCTCACCTGGGCGTGCAGCGTGTCCCGCAGGTCCGCCCGGGCCATTGGGCCCACGCGGGTGGCCGCGTCGCAGGGGTCGCCCATCCTGAGCAGCCCCACGGCGTGGACCATCCTCTCCTCGAATTCCCGCACCACCTTGCGCGCCACCAGGAAACGCTTGGCCGAGACGCAGGTCTGCCCCGCGTTGTAGAAGCGCGCCGCCACGGCCGTGGTGGCGGCCAGGTGCAGGTCGGCGTCCTCCAGCACCACGAACGGGTCCGACCCGCCCAGCTCCAGCACGCACTTCTTGATGGCCCGCCCGGCCACGGCGGCCACGGCGGACCCGGCCCGGCAGGAACCGGTGAGGCTCACGGCGCGCACGCGTTTGTCCTCGATCACGGAGGCCACGCGCTCCTCGCTGATGCGCAACACGCGCAGCAGGCCGTCGGGCGCGCCGCAGCGGGCGAAGAGGTCCTCGATGGCCAGGGCGCAGCCCGTGACGCTGGGCGCGTGCTTGAGCAGGAAGCTGTTGCCCGCCATGAGCACCGGCGCGACGCAGCGCAGGGCCTGCCAGAAGGGGAAATTCCAGGGCATGATCCCGAGCACCACGCCGATGGGGTCGTAGACGATCTGGGCGTCCTCGGGCGCGCCGGGGGGCGTCTCGGGGGCGAGCATCTCCGGGGCGTGGTCGGCGTAGAAGCGGCAGCCCGAGGCGCAGCGCTTGATCTCGGCCCGGGCCTCGCCCACGGGTTTGCCCATCTCGGCGGTGATCAGGGCGGCAAGCTCGTCGGTGGCGGCCTCCAGCATATCGGCCAGCTTGTGCAGGCAGGCCGCGCGTTCGTCCATGCGGAACTTGCGCCAGCAGCGCAGCGCGCCGTGGCTTTGAGTGAGTATGGCCTCCAACTCCTGGTCCGTGTGTTCGCCGTAGCTGGCTATCACGGCCCCGGTGGCTGGGTTGACGCTGGTGAATGACTTGTCCATGGGGAAAACCTCCAACCCGCAGGCCGGGCGCTCCGGTTACTGCGTATCGGGGCGGACGTCCAGCGCCGCGTGATGCGGCGCGCTTCGTCGGATGGCAGGGATGTTCGCCCGCGCGGGCGGGGGCGGCGCTATTGGGGCGAGCTGGCGCCGGGGTTCATGGCCACGTGCTTGACCTCGTGCTGCTTCTGGGCCGCCACGATCTTGAAGCCCTCCTCGATCAGGCGGGTGGCCTCGCGTTCGCGGATGCGGCGGTTCTTGGCCCCGAGCACCACGGCCACCAGGCGGGTGTCGCCGCGCCGGGCCGTGACCACGATGTTGAAGCCCGAAGCGCAGACGAAGCCGGTCTTGAGGCCGTCCACGCCCTCCACTTTGCCCAGCAGGCTGTTGGAGTTGTGGCGCACGCGGTTGTTGTGGGTGAATTCGGTCATGGAGTGCATTGTCAGGGTCTGCGGGAAGCGCTTGAGGTAGGCCTGGGCCAGCAGGGCCATGTCGCGCGCGGTGGTCAACTGGCCGTCGGCGGGCAGGCCGTTGGGGTTGAAGAACTGGGAGTTGGCCATGCCGATTTCCTTGGCCTTGCGGTTCATGGCCTCAACGAAGGGGTGGGTGTCGCCCTTGCCCAGGTATTCGGCCACGGCCACGCAGCCGTCGTTGGCGGAGGCTATGGCGATGCCTTTCATCAACTCGTCGAGCGTGACCTGCTCGCCGGTGCGCAGGCGCATGGTGGAGCCGCCCGCGTGGCTGGCTTCCTGGCTGACGGGGATGACCTGCTCAGGCTTGAGGTTGCCCGACTGGATGAGCTCGTTGAGGATGTAGAGCGTCAGGACCTTGGTCAGGGAGGCGGGGGGGATGGCCAGGTCGGGCTCCTGGGCGAAGAGGATGTGCCCGGTCTCCATGTCCATGACCAGGGCGGCCTTGGTGTCCACCCCGAACTCGCCCTTGTTGGACTCGGGCTGCGCAACCACCTTGACCGGGGCCTTGGCCTCGAGGGCCTGGGCCTTAGAGTTCTTTTTGGTGGCTTTCTTGCCGCCGTGCTTGGCTTTTGATTCAGAAGGCTTGGAGGATGTGGACTGTTTCTGGCCGCTGCTCTTGGCCTGTTTGGCGGGGGAGGAGGCTTTCTTGGTCTGCGTCTGGGAGTGGGAGGAGTTTTTCTTGCCGTCTTTGGATGATGCAGCCAGGGTGATGTCGGCTGGCAGGATCAGGCTGAGGATGGTCAAGAGGGTTGCGAACACCTTCCAAATGCGCATTCCATCGGTCTCCATATCGGCGCGTGGCCGGTTGACGTCGCTTATGGTACGGCGGCGCGGCGTTTTCCGGGAACCGGTCGCTTCGCTGTGCGGCCCGGTGGAGGAATGCGCCAGCCTCCGATCAACGGACTGGGGTTTTCCTAGCGCAAGTGCAACGCGCCGCGCAACCACTTTCTGTGCAGCTGCAATGGCTGCACGAGCGGATTGCAAGCGTTGCAATCGTTACTGCATCCAAAAACTGGAGCTCGGCCTCTCACTGCTGGGCGGAGGAGGCCGGGGCCTGCTCCCCCTGGGGAGGGACGTTGCGGGCCTGATCGTCCTGGGCCTGGGGCCTGGCTTCGGGCTGTTTCTGCTCCAGCTTGAGCTCGGGCTTGGCCTCGGGCTTGGCCTCAGCCTTGACGTCTGGCTCCGGCTTGGGGGCCGGGGGGGTCAGGCGCGAGAGGTCGCCCTCCAGCTGGCTCACCAGCAGCTCCGCCGCGGTGGCGATGGAGCGCAGGTCCCCCTTGGCGTAGGCGTTGCGCGCGGCAACGATGCTGCCGGTGGCCACGTCCACGAGCCGGGCGTCCAGACGCACGGACGCGCCCGTCTTGGCCACGGAGCCGGTGAGCACGCCCTGCGCGCCCACCATGGAGCCGATGGCCTGGGCCACGGTGCCGGGGGCGTTGCTGCCCTGGCCGAACTGCATCTCGTCCAGCACCTTCTTGAGCGCGGCGCGCTCCACCACGCTGAAGGAGCCGGAGTTCACCGCGCTGGTGATGAGGAACTCCGCCGTGACGCGCCCGAGGTTCTCTTTGAGGGCCTCGTCGGTGACGGCGTCGAATTCCAGGATGGCGATCTTGAAGGGCTTGGCCTGCGGGGGCTGCTGCGCGGCGGCGGGACCGCCGATCACGGATACGGCCAAGGCCAGAACGAGGACGAATGTGAGCGAGAGGGCACGTATGGGCATAGGGGCCTCCAAACCGCGCGGACCATACAGCGATACGAGGCGGGACGCAAGGCGGGGGGGAGGGGGCTAGCTCCAATGAAAGGGCCGCCCAGGTGGGCGGCCCGCATTCAAGACAGGTTAACCCTTCGGAGGATTGGGGTCAGGCCCATAGGTCCTTTCATCACGGAATTTACCTTTGGAGTCCTGAATTCTGACCGAAGTATTTCCGTGATTAATCCCACGGTCCCTGGCTGTATTGATGGCATCAGCTTGGGTGCTGTGTGTGGAGGAGACCCGCTGGGCTCCTTCACGTCTGACAGCCCAGTCGTCACCATGCTTAACTACGTAGAGGTTTTGTTTCTTCATGTGTCCTTTCCTAGTTAGAGGGTACTAAAGCCGCTTGGAAGGAGTTGCCTCCTCCCAAGCTGAGTCCTGCCAGCCGGGCTAGCCTACGCGTCCACCCACATGGGGAAGGGGCGGCGGTGTGCACGGATGACCTTCCCGGTGCGCTTGTCGATGCGCGTCCAGCGGAAGATCAGGCGTTTCCCTGCGCGTTCTTTTTCAGAACTCATGGGGAACCTCCTTTCTTCTGGCCTCTCTTGACGGAAAGGAACCGGAGTGATAAATTCACCCCTGATTAGTGGTTCTTTCCACCTTGAGTCCCCGATCCGGCCCTGGTTTGGATTTCGGGGAAGTTTTTTTCAGAAGCCCTTCAGATGCGCCAACATCTGGAGGGCTTTCCTCATCATTCTTGGGTTAATCCCAGATCAAGAATCCATGTTTCTTGGCCGCCCTCTCGGGCGGCCCGTTGCAAGGATTCGCCGCTCACAGCCTACGCGGTCTCTTCCTTGGCCTGCGCGGCAACTTCGGCCTCGCACACTCCCTGGTACGTCACCCTGTCCGCGTACTCGGCCTGCTTGCCCTTGTTCCAGCGCGAGACCGGGCGGTAGTACCCCACCACCCTGGTGAACACCTCGGCATCCTTGCCGCAGCTCGGGCAGAAGTGGTGCTCGCCGGAGATGTAGCCGTGCTCCTTGCACACGCTGAAGGTGGGCGTGATGGAAAGGTACGGGATCTTGGTCATCCTGAAGGCGCGCACGATGAAGTTCTTGAGCGCCTCATGGTCGGACACGGCCTCGCCCAGGAAGGTGTGGAACACGGTGCCGCCGGTGTAGAGCGGCTGCAGCTTGTTCTGGTGCTCGAGCGAGGCGATGACGTCCTGGCTCAACCCCACGGGCAGGTTGGTGGAGTTGGTGTAGTACGGGGTGCCGTCGCCCGAGGCCTGGATGTCGGCGTAGAGCGACTTGTCGATCTTGGCCAGGCGGTAGCTGGTGCCCTCGGCCGGGGTGGCCTCCAGGTTGTAGAGGTTGCCTGTCTCCTCCTGGAAGCGGGAGGTCAGCTCGCGCAGGTGGTTCAGCGCCCGGGTCATCAGGCGCACGCCCGCCTCGGTCTCGATGCCCTTGCCCAGGATGTTCAGGCAGGCCTCGTGCCCGCCCACCAGGCCGATGGTGGCGAAGTGGCCCTTGTAGCCGTTCTTGAGGTAGCGGGCGCTCCAGGGGAACATTTTGCGGTCCAGGTGCTCCTGGATCATCTTGCGTTTGAACTCCAGGGCGTCCTTGGCCATGGTGGCGTACTCGGTGAGCAGGTCCAGGAAGTCCTCCTCGCCGTGGGAGAGGTAGGCCAGCTTGGGCAGGTTCAGCGTGACCACGCCGATGGAGCCGGTGAGGTCGCCCGCGCCGAACAGGCCGCCCACCTTGTTGCGCAGCTCGCGCAGGTCCATCTGGAGGCGGCAGCACATGGAGCGCACGTCCTCGGGGGAGAGGTCGGAGTTGATAAAGTTCTGGAAGTAGGGCGCGCCGTAACGGGCGGTGAGGTCCAGGAGCTTGGCCCCGATCTCGGAATCCCAGGGGAAGTCCTCGGTGACGTTGTAGGTCGGGATGGGGAAGGAGAAGATCTGCCCCGCGTAGTCGCCTTCGCCCATGACCTCCAGGAAGGCCCGGTTGAACATGTCCATCTCGGCCTGGAACTCGCCGTAGTTGGCGTCCTGCAGCGTGCCGCCGATGATGACGGCCTCCTTGGCGATGTGCTTGGGGGGCGTGAGGTCGAAGCTCAGGTTGGTGAAGGGCGTCTGGCCGCCCCAGCGCGAGGTGGTGTTCAGATTGAACACGAATTTCTGCACGGCCTGGCGCACCTGGCGGTAGTCCAGCCCGTCGTGGCGGATGAAGGGCGCCAGGTAGGTGTCCACGTTGTTGAAGGCCTGGGCCCCGGCCCATTCGTTCTGCAGCGTGCCCAGGAAGTTGACCATCTGCCCGAGGGCCGAGTCGAAGTGTCGCGCCGGGCCGGCGGAGGAGCGGCCCTCCAGGTTGAAGCCCTCCAGCAGCAGGTCGCGCAGGCTCCAGCCCGCGCAGTAACCCGCCAGGCCGAAGGATAGGTCGTGGATGTGGAAATACCCGTGGTCGTGGGCGGAGCGCACTTCCTCAGGGTATTTCTCAAGGGCGTAGCGGGCCTGCACCGTGCCGGAGAGGTGCAGCATCAGCCCCTGGAAGGAGTGGCTCATGTTGGCGTTCTCGGCCACGCGCCAGTCCGCCTTGGAGATGTAGTTGTCGATGGTCTCCGCGATGTCCAGGAAGGCGGCCTTCTGCTCGCGCAGGGTG
This sequence comes from Fundidesulfovibrio soli, assembly GCF_022808695.1. NCBI lineage: Bacteria > Pseudomonadati > Thermodesulfobacteriota > Desulfovibrionia > Desulfovibrionales > Desulfovibrionaceae > Fundidesulfovibrio > Fundidesulfovibrio soli. Next base: position 80,406 of record NZ_JAKZKW010000009.1, on the reverse strand, counting down.
CGGCGCTTCTCGCGGTAGATGATGAAGCGCTTGGCCACCTCGAACATGCGCGAGTCCATGAGCACGCGCTCGACCATGTCCTGCACGTGCTCCTGTATGGGCACGTCGACGCCCTCGAGCTTCTCCTCCACCTTGCGGGCCAGGCGCTTGGCCAGCAGCGGGTCCTGCACGCCGCTGGCGCGCAGGGCCTTGAGGATGGCCTGGGCGATGCGCTCCAGGGACCAGGTTTCCAGGCATCCGTCGCGCTTCATTATCTGCTGGGGCATGTCAGGCTCCCTTCCCCTCGAACTTCGGGGGGATGTATGTTTGTTCCGTAAGCTCGTGGCCGGGGGGCAGGCAATCGCGCACCCGCCGGACATCCTCCGGGGTAAGCCCCGGAACGAGCGTAATTCTGAAAAGAAACGAGCCGGGCCGGGCCTCGGCCAGGGCGAAAATCCGTTCCAGGGCGGCGCGCGCCGCCTCCGGGCTTGCCGCGCCGCCGGTCAGCTCCGGGTAGCGCTCCCAGGGGCCCTTGACGTCCACGGCGAAGAGCGTGCCGGGGTGCAGGGCCAAAATGTGCTCCACCACCCCGGGCAGCATGCCGTTGGTGTCAACCTTGACTGGCAGGCCCAGCCCGGCGAGCCTGCCCACGAGGCCGGGCAGGCCTGGGTCCAGCGTGGGCTCGCCCCCGCAGACCACCACGCCGTCAAGCCAACGCGAACGCTGTGTCAATGTGCGTAGGACGCTCTTGCGGTCCAGTTCGGGGTGCTTCTCCGGGGTGAAGGCCAGGCTCTGGTTGTGGCAGGTGGGGCAGCGCAGGTTGCACCCGCCCAGGTAGACCACGCTCACGCTGCGCCCCGGCCAGTCGCACAGGGAGAAGGGCGTGAAGGCCCTGAGACGCGCCTCGGGCGCCAGGGGCGCTCCGGGGCACGGGGCCGTGGTCAGGGTGCGGGCGAGATTTTCCATAGGCGAACGATTCCCTTACCGCTAGCATATCGGGGCGCACGCAAAAAGAGAAAAATGCGCCGTGATATGCAACGCTTACAATGCAAAAACTGCAACGGCTCGACAATAAAGGAGTTGTCAAAATGATAAAAAACAGCACGCCCGGTGCGAGGTGGTGGACGCGCGCCGGATCATTTCCGGCGGGCGATTCGCGGGAGCCCGTGCCCGTTTCGCGGGGCATGGCCTGATCTCCCCAGGGACGTCTTCTGGCTTCCGGCGGGGTGGTGCCCGGAGGCCTTCCCAGGTGTCTACCCAGTGGCCTCCGCCCATGTGCCGGTTACAGCAGCGCGCCTGCGACGGACTTGCACCGTCTTCCGTTTCCCGGGGCGTACAGGAATTATTCTTACAGATTACCAGAGAAATCTGTCAAGAGACAAATTACAACCCTTTGATACAGCAGGGCTTTTTTTTGAGCGGGCTGCGGTTCAGCCGATAACGGCCGGGCAGCTCGCGCTCCGGCTCAGTCTTCCTTTTTCTTTTTCCAAGGTTTTTCAGTGCCTTGGCGCAGTCGCTCGATGTTCTCCCGGTGTTTCCAGACCACCAGTCCGGAGACCGCGAAGGTCACGGGCACCACGCTGCCCGGCCCGAACCACCAGACCGTGAAGGGCAGGCTCACCGCCAGCAGCAGCGACCCCAGCGAGACGAAGCCCGAGATCGCGATGGCGGCAATGCACAAGCCCACGGAGACCAGCGTGGCGGGAACCGAAAGCGCCAGGAACGCGCCGATGGTGGTGGCCACGCCCTTGCCGCCCTTGTAGTGCAGGAACACCGGGAACATGTGCCCGGCCACGGCCGCCAGGGCCACCAGCCCAGGGTAGAAGCCCCCGCAGCTCATCTGCCAGGCAACGGCCACGGGCAGCAGGCCCTTGAGGGCGTCCAGCACCAGGGTCAGCACGCCGAGCTTGGTGCCGCACAGGCGCGATACGTTGGTGGCGCCGATGTTGCGGCTGCCGGCGGTGCGCGGGTCGATGCCCCGGGCAGCCTGGGCTATGAACAGTCCGAAGGGGAACGAGCCGGCCAGATAGGCCAGGGCCAGCCAGGCGATCTTGGCGAACATGGTCTACTCCTTGCCGTCCATGGGGAACCAGTCCCCAACGTCGGGCTTTTCTTCTTCCTCTCTCGCGCTCATCACGCGGAATTCGTTGGTCAGCGGGTCCACCTTGCCGAGCTTGACCCAGAAGCGCTGGCCGGGCTGGGCATGGCCGCCGAGCATCTCGCGGCCCACCCGCACGTACATCTGCAGCTCCGTGAGGCTCAAGGCCGTCAGCTGCCCGCACTCCTCGACCACAACGGCTTCGAACTCACGCTCGCGGGCGTTCTGCTGCATGAACAGGAGCTTCCAGTAGCGTGGGCGGAAGCGCTGCACCTGGCCCACGGCGTCCAGGCGCGCCGCGATGCGGGGCAGCAGCTCCGCCAGGGCCTCGCGGCTGTGCTGCGGGTCGCCGGATTCCAGAAAATGCTGCACCTGGGCCATGTTCACCAGGTCGCTCAGGCGGCGCAGGGGCGAGGTGATGGGCGCGTAGGCCTCGGCCGCGATGGAGGCGTGCCTGCCCGGGCGTGCCTCCAGGGTGGCCCCGCTGAGCTGCTTCACGGCGCGGTGCATGTCCACCGGGCTGGTCCAGACCCCGGCGTAGCCGTGGGGGATGGAGACGTCCTGGACGCGGTGCAGCAGGGGGATCTCCCGCTCCCTGGCCCAGGCGGCGATGGAGGCGTTGGCCAGGATCATCAGCTCGCTCACGGTCATCTGGGCCTTGGGGTGCTCCTCCTGCCTGCACAGCTCCACGCGCAGGGCCTCGGGCGGGCCGCACAGCGACATCTTGGGCTCTGGCCGGTCCAGGATCACTGCCCCGCGCACGATGCGCGCGGCGCGCAGGGCCTGGGCCACCTGGTGGGCGGCGGCCACGTCGGGGTCCCCTTGGCCGGACTCCAGCCCCCGCTCCACGGACTCGTAGGTCAGGTTGGCCTCCACGCGAACCCAGCCGAGCCGGGGCTCGAAGCTCTGCGGCGCGGCCTGGGCGTCCAGCTCCCAGTCCAGCAGCAGGGCCGGGCTGACCTGCCCGGCGTTGAGGCTCAGCAGGCCGCAGCCAAGGGCCTCGGGGAGCATGTGGCTGGTCTGCTCCGGCAGGTAGAGGCTGGTGGCCCTGTCGTTCACGGCCTGGCCCAGCGGGCTCTCGAAATTCCAGGCGGCGGTGGGCCGCGCCAGGGCCATGCGCACCTTCCAGCCCCCGCCGGGCAGGGGCTCCACGCGGAAGGCGTCGTCGATGTCGCGGGTGGTGGGGGAGTCCACGCTCAGGAAGCGGGCCGGGTCCGGCTCGCCGCGCATGGCCTCTATCCGGGCGCGCATGGCTTCGATCTCGCCGGAGAACGCCTCGCTCCAGGCGTCGCCGGGATCGTACCCGGCCTGGTCCAGCAGGAAGTTGTGGTGCGGGGGCACCAAGCCCCACTCCTGGGCCAGGATCAGCGGCTGCTGCGGGTGCTCGGGCAGGCCCTTGCGCAGCTGCTGCCACAGCGGTGCCCACTGGGGGCTCTCCTGGTCGGCCAGCAGGGCCTTGAGCATCTCCTTCAGCTTGGCGGCCGCTGCCGGGTCCAGCTGGGCGGCCAGCTTGGCTGCGTCCTTGCGCCTGCCCGAAGCCCAGCCGGTCCACAGCTCGTGGAAGAAGGACTGCCCGGCGGTGACCACCAGCTCGCGTTCGCGCGCGGCGGCCTGCTCGGCCAGCCGGCGCTCCACCACCTCGGCGGGGTAGACCTCGAAGTTGGGCGGCTGGAACTTGAAGTGCGTCTTCACGGCCAAAAGCGCGCGGCCCATGGCGGCAACGCGGTCAACGTCCGGGGTCTCGAAGCTCAGGCCCGCGAACCAGGCCGGGGAGGACACCGTGACCTCGCCCTGGGCCAGCTCCCAGATCTCCAGCGGGTCGATGCCCTGGGCCAGCTCCTCACGCAGGCGGGAGTGCTCGCGCAGCTTCTCCAGGATGGACTCGCGGTTGTGCGCGCCCTCGAAGCGGGGACCGATCCAGGGCAGGATGCGCGAGGCCGCCAGCTTGCTCTCGCGCTTGTTCAGGGTGAACAGGTGCAGCTTGTCCCCCGTGGCCTGCTCCACCCAGGCGAGCTGGGGCTCGTTGCCCTGGAGGAACTCCACGATGCAGCCTGCGCTGGCCATGGACTGTATGGACGGATGCTTGGTCAAAAACATTCTCCGGCGGCCGGGACGGGCCGCCCGTCATAAACTGTATTCACTGCGCACGGCGCGAAGCCGGGAGGGATCCCAAAGGGAGGAACTCCCTTTGGCCGCCGGAGGCTTCCATATGTCACGGCTGGACCCGCTACGGTTCACCGCGTCTGAAACACTGCAACCATGCGAGGCTTTTCGCTGTTCTCGGCTCCTGCCGGTGCCTCCCCCGCGTCGAACTGTCCGCTGTATTTGAAGAACATCAGCCAGTTCGACGCGGGGGAGGCACCGGCAGGCCCCAGCACGGTCCGCCGCGATTGAAACGTGGCGAATATACAGGGCTTTCCTTCCTTCGCGGGGGCTGGAAACAGGAAAGCCTCCGGCGGCCAAAGGGGCTTCGCCCCTCTGGACACCCGAAACGGCTTCGCGGCAAGCGCCTTAGTGCTTGAAGGAGCGCTGCCCGGTGAAGACCATGGCCACCTGCGGCGAGGCCTCGTTCACGGCCTGCACCACCTCCCAGTCGCGGATGGAGCCGCCGGGCTGGGCGATGGCCGTGACGCCCTGGGCCAGGGCCAGGTCCACGCCGTCGCGGAAGGGGAAGAAACCGTCCGAGACCAGCACGGAGCCGGGCAGCCCGCCCCGGTCGGCCTTGGTCTGGGCTTCGATGCCCTCCAGGACCTTGGCCAGGGAGGTGTCCGCGGCGGCCTTCTCGCGCAGCTCGTGGATGGAGAGCTGGTGGCGCTCCCAGGCCAGCAGGTCGGCGTACTTCGTGTAGGCCTTGTGGATGGTCAGCTGGACCACGCCCACGCGGTCCTGCTCGCCGGTGCCGATGCCCACGGTGGCCCCGTCGCGCACGAAGATCACGGAGTTGGAGGTCACGCCCGCCTCCACGGCCCAGGCGAAGAGCAGGTCGTCGGCCTCGCGCGGGCTGGGGGCGCGGGCGATGAAGGTCTTGCCGTCCTTGGTGGAGCCTTGGGCCGGGATGAAGTCGTCCTGGCTCAGGATGCGGTTGCGGAAGGAGAACTGCATGACCATGCCGCCGTCCATGAGCGACTTGATGTCCAGGAAGGGCTGGCCCACCATCTCGGACAGGCGGGCGATGCCGGGCAGGGCGATGATGCGCAGGTTCTTCTTGGTCTTGAGCACTTCCAGGGCGGCGGGCTCGTAGTCCGGGGCGGCCACCACCTCGAAATAGTTGGCCACGATGCGCTCGGCCGTTGCCTTGTCCAGGGTGCGGTTGACCACGATGGCACCGCCGAAGGCGGCGATGCGGTCGGAGAGGTTGGCGCGCTCGAAGGCCGTGGCCAGGCCCTCGTCCGTCCAGGCGGCGCCGCAGGGGTTGTTGTGCTTGAGGATCACGGCGGCGGGCTTGGCCGAGAGGTACTGGAGGATGTTCAGGCCGTTGTCCACGTCGGTGAGGTTGGTCTTGCCCGGGTGCTTGCCGGACTGGATCAGGTGCTCCTCGGTGATGGCCGAGACAAGGCCCTGGCCCGCGCCCCTGAAGCGGATTCCGCCCAGCTCCAGCGCGCCGGAGGTGAGCTGGTAGAGCGCGGCCGGCTGGTCAGGGTTTTCGCCGTAGCGCAGGCCCTTGGCCTCGCCGTCGATGGTCCAGCTGCGCTTGGTGAAGGTCAGGGTCTGCCCGCCCATGGTGATGGTCATGTCCTGCGGGAAGGGGTCCTCGGAAATCGTGGTGTACATCTTCTTGAGATCGCTCATGGTCTGCTCCGGTATGGCGTGCTGAGGTGGGCACCCTAGCACAGCAGGGAGTGGGCGGCAAACGGGCATTGGCCGCGCCGGTTTTTCGTGCTAGGCGGTGCGGGTACGAACGTGGAGGCCGTGTGGAAAAAGTGCTCGTGAAGCTGGCCAAACAGCTCAACAACTACGACGAGGCGTCGCTGATCAACCTGTGGGAGAAGTACGCCGAGCAGGTCAAGCGCTTCGAGCCCTCGCGCCGCTGGGAGGAGTCCGTGCTGATCCTCTCCATGATCCAGGCCGTGCGCTTCAAGAACCAGCTCTTCAACCTGCACTGGTCGGAGGGCCGCGCCCCCGGCGAGGCCCAGCCGGAAAAATCCCTCATCGAGGCCGTGCACCAGCCCGGCCACGCCCCCCAGAGCCACGTATCGCCAAAGCCCAAGGGCAGGGTGCTCTCCTTCAAGCACAAGGAGGACGCCATGAGCGAAACCATCGTCACCCGCGACGAATCCGAGGACGACGGCCAGTAGCCCCGTATTCGCTCCCGGCGCGTAGTCGAAGGGGAGTCCGGAGGGACGAAGTCCCTTTGGCCGCCGGAGGCCCTGCCCCGATTTGTCTGCTCCAGTTATTCCGGATAGAGCACAAGAATTACCGTCGCCCCAGCCCGGCGCGCGTGACGATCATCTGCGGTCGCCGCTTCCCGGCCCCCCACGCGTCAAACCTCGCGCATGACGGGCGCACCTCGCATCCGCCCCTTGCCAGCTGCCGTGAAAGGCGCGGAGAATCAAAAGGGCCCGCGCCATAAGCGCGGGCCCTTCCTCGTTCGTTATTTCGGCCTCTCCTAAACAGCGGCCTTGGGCTCCAGGTGCTCCTGGGCGCGCTCGATGCGGCCCCTGGTCTCCTGCATGGCCAGCAGGAAGCGCGTCATCAGGTTGGGGTCGCCCATCTTCATCTTTGTGTAGCGCTCGATGCCGGTGGCGTAGAGCGTGTCCGCCTTCTGGGCCAGCGCGGCCAACGCGGCCTCGTCCGCGCCGCCCGAGCCCTCCAGCCTGGTAAGCTCGCGCTCCAGCGCGGCCACCTCGCCCAGATAGCGCTTGAACTCCCTGTCCGCCTCCTCCCTGGTGGAGCCCGCGCCCATGAGCCAGCGGGTGATCACCAGGAAGCCGGACGCAAGGCTCATGACCAGGCCGAAGATGCCTTGGACCTTCTTCCAGGTCTTCTCCGAGAACACGGGATCCTGGCGCTTGAGGTAGGCGGTGGTGCCTTCCGAGATCGGGAAGCCCGAGGGCGTCGTGACCAGTTTCGGGTCGAGCTTCTGGCGCAGCGACGTCTCCATGCCCACGCTGAAGAGCACTTCCAGCAGATCGGCCACGGCCGCTGGCGGGCACTTGGCGTTGGCGACCATGAACATGTTCACGCCCAGGGCCTTGATGTCCTTGGCGGGTATGGGCGGGTTGACGCTGTAGGTGTAGCTGAGGATCGTGGCGTTGGCGACCCAGCCGAAACGCAGGGACAGCGAGGCCGGGAAGGGCAGCTCCATCATCTGGTAGCCGTAGTGCTTGATCAGGTGCTCCACCAGGAAGGAGGGCAGGGTGGAGAGCACGAAGATGGCGTCGGGCATCTTGCGCGGGGGCAGGGCGGTCAGCTTCTCGGAGGAGAAGTTGGTCTCGGCGTAGTCCACCCCGTGTTCGAGCTGCGAGAAGTTGAGCACGGTCTGGGCCACGATGCGGGTGCCGCCCTCCTTGGAGCCCATGTTGATGACCTTGCCCTTGAGGTCCTTGATGTCCTTGATCTCGGGGCGCACCAGCAGGTGGACGACCTCGGGCATGATGGCCGTGACGTGCCGGACGTTGGGCAGGTGCACGTCCAGGCCGCCCTGGATGATGGCCAGGTCCAGCTCGCCCTTGTCCACGGCCTCCAGGGCCGCGAAGGACCCGGAAATCGGCTCGATCACCAGGTTGATGGAGCGCTTGGCCGCCTCCTGGCGCAGTACGGTGGCCAGCTTGTGGCGGTTGCCAAGGATGTCGCCGCCGGTGATGCGCAGGGTGTAGCTGCGCGGCCAGAGCTCCCAGACGGAGTAGCCGCACCAGCCCGCCAGGGCCAGCACGATGAGGCCGCCCAGCACGCGCCTGAACCAGACGTTTTTCTGCAGTCTGACGAGATATTTGTTGAGTACGTCTTGAGCTTCTGACGCCATGGTCGCTCCTTGAGAACCTTGGGTTGCGCGAGTTCCGCGTAATGTTCCGGGCTGTTAGTAGACGCGGACGAGCTGCTCTTTTTCGAGCAGGGCCTGGCCCTCGCCGCTGATGGCGAACTCGACGAACCGCTTTGCCCAGGGGGTGGCGGTCTGGCCGATGGCGAAATAGTAGGCCCGGGCCAGGGGGTAGCGGCCCGAGAGCACGGTCTCGCGGTTGAGCTCCACCGTGTCGATGGTAAGCACCTTGATCTCCCCGCCCAGGTCGGGCAGCGCGGCGTACCCGATGGCCCAAGGGTTGGCCTGGATCTCCCCGGCCATCAGCTTGCCGCTTTCGAGCAGCTTGGCGCCCTTGGCCATGTCCTCGCCTTCCAGGGCGGCCTCTTCCAGGCCGCGCCGGGTGGTGGAGGAGGACTTGCGCGAAAGCAGCGCGATGGGCATGTCCGGCCCGCCGAGCTCGCTCCAGTTGGTGACCTGCCCGGAGAACACGTCCTTGACCTGCTTCATGGTCAGGTTGGACACCGGGTTGTCGGGGTGGGCGATGATGGCGATGGCGTTCTTGGCCAGGAGGAAGTTGCGGACCTTGTCGCTGTCCTCGCTGCGGCTCATGTCGCGGGAGAGGCCGGCCACGTCGATGGCCCCGGTCTTGACGGCCAGGAGCCCGGCGGTGGAGCCCCCGCCGTCGCACACCACGCGCAGGCCCTCGTTCTTGGCGGCGAAGGCCTCGCTGAGATGCTTGGCGAAGGGCTGCACAGTGGATGACCCGGCTATGAGCAGCGACCTGTCGGCCTTTTCGCGCTGGCAGCCCAGACCAAGCAGGGAGAGGCACAGCACGGCAAGCAGGCTGAAACGGAGGAGCGCCCGCGCGGCGCGGCCGGTCCGGCGGCTCGAGGAAATGGGTGCGGACATTGCGGCGGCCTCCTACTGGGCGGGGTTGGTGCTGATCGGGAGCATCCTGAGCTGCTTCGCCAGCTCCTGGCCCTTGCCGGGAGCTTGCAGGAAGCGGACGAAAGCCTGCGTCCCCTCTGAGGGGTTTTCCCTGACGACCACGGCCAGGACGCGCATCAGCGGGTAGCCGCCGTTCAGGATGGTCTCCCTGTCGGCCGCGAATCCATCCACGGTGAGCGCCTTGACGTTGTCGTTGAGCAGGCTCCAGGCCACGTAGCCGATGGCGTTCCTGTCGGCGGCCACGGCGCGCAGCATGGGCTGCATCTCCAGGGTTTTGGCCTGGGGGGTGATGGCCGCGTCCGTACCCAGGACCTTGTCCTTCCAGAGCTCGTAGGTGCCGGAGACCCCGTCGTGTGTGGTGACGACGATGGGGGCGTTGTCGCCGCCCACGTCCTTCCAGTTGGTGATCTTGCCGGAGTAGATTTTCTTGAGCTGGTCCATCGTGAGGGCCGACACGGGGTTTTGCGGATTGACCACCGGGACCACCGCGTCGCTGCTGAGGGGGATCGTCTTGAGGTGGATTTTTTCGGCCTTGGCCTTGCGCTCCAGCTCCTCCGGGATTTCAGAGGAAATCAACGCGACCTCGGCGGTGCCGTCGATCAAGGCCTTCACCCCGCGCGCGGTGCCGCCGCCCGCAACGGTGACTATGGTCCCGGGGTTCTCCCGCATGTACTGCTCGGCAGAAAGCTGGGTGAAGAGGCGCAGGGTGTTGGAACCCGCGACGTGGACGCTCTGCGAGCCACCGGCCGCCAAGGCCTGGATGGCCGCGGGGAGGACGAGGGCTGCGGCCAGGGCGATGAGCGCCAGCCCGCGACGGAGGCCCGGGAGGGCTTCGCGCCATGAGGAGTGTTGGAGCATTGGTACAACCTCGGATGCGGTAGGTTGGAGAACGACGCCGGTCGCGGCTGCCGTCGGAGGCAGCTTGCAGAAAGCGTAGGGGAGCAGCTTAATATGAAAGTGCCGTTCCGGGGAAGGCGAAATATTACAGGAAAATATATAGCCGCCTAAACATCACGTAACTCGTTAGAATTACGAAATACGCGATCAGGAGCAAGGAATCGGTGGTGTCGGCTCGGGCCGAAGCGGCCTGCCGGCCGTCGAGTTTGCGCGCCGCCACGCGGCGACCTGTGGGAAGAGGGCCGCCAGCAGCCCGAGGGGGGCTTCGATGGCGGCAAAAACCCGGCCAGGCCTGGTGGCTGATCCTCCAGGCAGGCCGGGGCGAGCATCATTGCAGCTTATTTGGTTTCGCCTCCCCCTGGGTGGAGGGGCTTGCCCTCCCCGGCTTCGGCGTCCCCTAAAGCGGGAACTGCCCCGCCGGGCTGCGTTTCCAGGGCGGCCGGGACTTTCGAGGCCTCGCCGGACGGCGCCTCTGGCTGGGCCTCGGATGTGGCCGCCGGATCGGAGGGGGCGCCGGGTTCAGCGCCGGACATATCTTCGGATGCGGGCCGGGCTTTGGGCGCGTCGCCGTCCTCCCCGGCCGTCTGGGCATCGGATGCGGGCGCAGGGCTCGTTGCGTTATCGGACGGCGCATCCGGCGCGTCCCCGGCAGGCTCCGCCCCGGGGGCGGGGGCCTCCTCGCCGTCCAGCGGGGCCGGGGGCGTGTCGATTGTCACCGGGCGGTCGCTCGGGGCCACGAAGGGGCTGGCCAGGGGGGTCCTGTTGTCGGGCGGGGCGAAGTCCGGGTATTCCTCGGGATCCAGGTAGACCCAGGTCAGCTCGTGCTTGTTGTTGTAGAGGTGCACCAGGCGCGAGCCGGGGAAGCCCCAGAATTTCGCGGCGGTCTCGTGGTCCGTGGGGTTCTGGAACTTGAGCGTGCACACGAAGTTGCGGGCCTTGCCGAAGTTCTGCCAGCGCTCCACCAGCCGCCAGAGGCGGTCCGGGTAGCAGATCACGTCGCTGAAGAGCCAGTCTACCGGGCCCGTCTCGCGCGGGTCCAGGGCGAAGGCCGAGAGCATGCGGAACTCCACGCCGGGCATGGCCTCGATGCGCGGCTCCAGCGGGGCCTTGTCCACGCTGAGCACCTTGCAGCCCAGGCTGGCCAGCACCCAGGTCCAGCCGCCGGGGCTGCCGCCCAGGTCCAGGCAGAAGCTGCCGGGCTTGGGCGCGGTCTCCAGCAGGGTGAACAGCTCCCAGAGCTTGAGGTAGGCCCGGTTGGGCGGATCGACCTTGTTCTCCAGGAACTCCACCTCACCGTGCGGGAAGGGGCTGGAGCAGGCCGGGGAGGCGATGATGGTGTCGCGGTCCAGCATGGTCCAGGAGCCCAGGGGCGAGCGGGGCGGCTGGGTGCCGATGGCCACGGGCTTGGGGCGCACGGCGGGCAGCTGCTCCTCGATGAGCTTGGCCCGGCGGTGGTGGCGCACGGACCACAAGGCCCAGTTGCGTTGCAGGGACTTGAGCTTTGCCACGCCGTCCCCGATGGAGGTGATGGGGATGCGCCTGGGGTTGAGCCAGATGTTCTGGGCCCAGGCCACGCGGCGCGGCGGACCGGGGGCGAAGACCAGGCGGTCCACCACCTCGGAAACGTCGCCCAGCTCGTAGACGAGCTCGTTCACGAAGCCCTTTGGGGCGAGATAGACAGTGAAATCCATGTGTGTCGGCCTCCCGGCGGCCAAGGTATTTCGTTGACAACGCTGGTGCGGTTTTTTACGCAAAAAAGCCTTTTGTGAAAGTGCTAACTTCCCGCCCCGGCCAGGGCAAGCCGGGGCAACAATATCATCCGAGGTCCGGGGGCGTCCTGCGAACCCCGGCGGCCGCGCGGAGAAGGCTTTCGCGCGGCCACACTCCTGGAGGAGCAATGGCTGGCATCGTGGTGCACGGCGCCCAATGGGGCGACGAGGGCAAAGGCAAGATCGTGGACCTCCTCACCGAAAAGGCGGGGATCATCGTCCGTTTCCACGGCGGCAACAACGCCGGGCACACCCTGGTGGTGGGCGGCGAGAAGACGGTGCTGCACCTTATTCCCTCCGGCATCCTGCACCAGAGCAAGCGCTGCGTGATCGGCGCCGGCGTCGTGCTGGACCCCGAGGTTTTCCTGCAGGAGGTGGACAAGCTGGCCGCCAAGGGCGTGGACATGTCCCCCGCGCGCCTGGCCGTGAGCCTGCGCACCCATGTGATCATGCCCTATCACAAGATGCTCGACGCCGCCCGCGAGGCCGCCAAGGCCGGAGCCAAGATCGGCACCACCGGGCGCGGCATCGGCCCCTGCTACGAGGACAAGGCGTCGCGCGTGGGCATCCGCGCCGGCGACTTCCTCGACGAGGAGCTGCTGGCCGAGAAGGTCGCCCACGCCCTCAAGGAGAAAAACGCCCTGCTGGCGGGGCTCTACGGCCTGGAGCCGCTGGACCCGGCCAAGGTCCTGGCGGACCTGAGGCCCCTGGCCAAGCGCGTGGCCGCCTACCTGGCCGACGTGCCCGGCATGGTGCAGGAGGCCCTGAAGAGCGGCGAAGGCGTGCTCTTCGAGGGCGCTCAGGGCACCCACCTGGACATCGACCACGGCACCTATCCCTTCGTAACCTCCTCCAGCTGCCTGGCGGGCAACGCCGCGGCCGGATCGGGCTGCTGCCCCAAGGACATGGGCTCCATAATCTCCGTGGTCAAGGCCTACACCACCCGCGTGGGCTCCGGCCCCTTCCCCACGGAGCTGACCTGCGCCCAGGGCGACCACCTGCAGAGCGTGGGCGCCGAGTTCGGGGCCACCACCGGCCGCAAGCGCCGCTGCGGCTGGCTGGACGCCGTGCTCCTGCGCGAGGCCGTGCGCCTCAACGGCACCACCGGCCTGGCCGTGACCAAGCTGGATGTGCTGGGCGGGCTGGACAAGATCAAGATCTGCATAGGCTACCTCTACCAGGGAGAGACCATCCTCTACCCGCCGCAGCGCGAAGGCGCGCTGGCCCACGTGGAGCCCATCTACGAGACCGTGCCCGGCTGGAAGGACGACATCACCGGCTGCCGCACCTGGGAATCCTTGCCCGAGGCCGCCCGCAAGTATCTGCAGCGGGTGGAGGAGCTGGCCGGGGCCCCGGTGAGCGTCATCTCCGTCGGCCCGGACCGGGAGCAGACCATCTACAGGGGCTAACCCCACGGACGGTCAGTGCATGGACGCAGCGTTCTTCGGACTCGGCCCCAGGCAGGACCGCGCCCGCCTGCAGCTTGACCGGCTGGCGGCGAACCCCCCGCAAGTGCTCGTGCTGGAGGGCGGACTGGCTCCCGAAAGGGAGGCGGCCGCCCTCTATTTCGCCGCGGCCTGCAATTGCGCCGGTTCCGGGGCGAGCCCGGGGGCAGGCGCCTGCGGAGCCTGCCCGGCCTGCGTGCAGATACGCGACAAGATCTTCATGGACCTCATCTTCCTGGACGGGGCGGAGCAGTCCATCAAGGTGGACGACGTGCGCGAGGTGCGCCAGAAGGTGGGCGAGCCCCCGCGCGGCTCCGGCCACCGCGTGGTGGTGTTCACCGAGGCCCAGGCCCTCACGCCGTCGGCGGCCAACGCGCTGCTGAAGTCCATGGAGGAGCCGCGCCCCGGCAACTGCTTCCTGCTTCTGGCGCCGCAGCGCGAGCGCCTTCTCCCCACCCTCGTCTCCCGCTCCTGGACGCTCACCCTGGCCTGGCCCGAGGCCGGGGGCTCCCTGGCCTGCCCGGTGGACTCCGAGACCTGCGACAACACCATATGGCTCGAAGCCCTGGAACGCTTCTGGCGCACCGGGCAGGGCCTCTTCGGCCTGACCTCCGCCAAGACACGCCTGACGCGCAACGTGGCCCTGGCCGTGGTGCTGGCCCTCTCCAAGGAACTGGCCGACGTGCTGGCCGGGCGGGAGTGCTCCAGACTGGGCCGGTTCCTGGGCGAGCGTCTGGGCCTGCAGGGCCTGCGCAGCCTGGACCTGCTGCTGGAGACCACCCAGGAGGCCCTGGTGGGCCAGGCCAACCCGGCCCTGTCCATCGAGTGGATGGCCACCCGCGTGGCCCTCTGGGTGCGCTGAGCGCCCGGAAACCCGCCTGTCAGGCCCCCCCCGCCAGCCAACTCCCTGAAAACCCCGGCAATGTTGAAGGTCATGCCCTTAATCGGATTCTCTCTTGTTTTTTTTCATCCGATTGGGGTATAATAATATCGACCGTATCCGGCGGGTATATTCAAACGCCTGAATTTCGGCCTCCGTGATCCGCTGCTGTACGCTGTCACAGGTTGCCGAGGGCTTAATCCAGTTGACGCGCCAGGGGAGACATTCTTTGCGCAACCGCCTTTTCTGTCGTCTGGCCATACCCGTGGTGGGGGGAGTGCTGCTCCTCTGGGGCGGACTGCTGGCCGTGGCCTTGAACCTCATCTCTGAAGTGGTCGCCGACCACGCGGATCACCAGTTGCGCAGCTACGCCCGGGAGACCAGGAACATCCTGACGGAGAGCAACGAATTTGAGATGGCGTCCATGCGCGCCCTGGCTCAGAAGCTGGCCCAGAATTCCACCCAGAATCCCGCCCAGGCCCAGGCCCAGGCCGCGGCCGCGGAACGCGGAGCCAGGCGGCAGGCCCTGGACAGGCTCCTCAGGCTTTACCGCATAGAGGACGTTCCAGCTGTCGTGCTGGACGCCAACGGCTCCGAACTGTTGCGCCACGCCCCGGGCGGCCTGAGGGTGCCCGTGGAGCTCACGGAACAAATGACCACCATGCCCATGAAAATGGATGGCCTCACGGGCCACGCCATCGAGCTTGCTTTCCAGCCCTGGGGGTGGCGGGTGGTCCTGGGCGACGTGAGCACCGGCTACCAGTTCATGGCTGCCGACATCCGCAACATATCCCTCGGGGGGGCGGCGTTCCTGCTCGTGGGGCTTCTTGCCTACCTGCACTACACCCGGCGCACGGTCTCCGAGCCGCTGGAGAGCATAAGGGACGCCTTGCAGCGCGGCGAGCGCCCCGGCTACAAGGGCATCGAGGAGTTCTCGGCGGTTGCCGAGTCCATCGGCAAGGTCATGGATTCCCTTGAGGAGCGCGACAGGCAGCTGCGTGTCAGCCGCACATGGTACCGGCAGATGTTCGAGGCCGCGCCGGTGATGATGTTCTCAGTGACCCAAGACGGCCGGCTGAGCGACGTGAACCGCATGCTCTGCGAGCATGGCGGCTATTCGCGCGAGAACCTGGTGGGCATGGAGGCCGAACGGCTGGTCCTGATGGAGCCCGGACAACTGCGGGGGCTGTGGTCCGGCTTGTCCATGCGGAAGGTCCCGGTGTTGTTGCGGCTCAAGGGCGGGGAGCAACGCCGGGCGCTCCTGAACGCCCTCCTCACGGAAGACCCCGTGGGGCGGCAGGTGGTGCTCGCGGCGGTCATGGACGTGACCGACCAGCAGAACACGGAGCGGGACCTGAGAGAGGCCAGGGACGCGGCCGAGGCGGCCAACCGGGCCAAGGGCGAGTTCCTGGCCAACGTCAGCCATGAGATACGCACCCCGCTCAACGGCATGCTGGGCATGCTGCAGCTGCTGGAACGCTCCCAACTGGAGCCGCGCCAGATGGACTGGGTGGGCAACGCCCTGGAGTGCGGACGGTCGCTGTATATCCTGCTGGGCGACATTCTGGACTTCTCCTCGCTGGAGTCGGACGGGGCGGGCTTCGCGGAGGAACCCTTCTCCCCGGCGGGGCTGCTCTTCGAAATGGCGCAGCTCTTCTCCCACCAGGCCCAGGACAAGGACATCCTGCTCGCCGTGGTGCCCGAGGCGGGGCTGCCCGGCACCATGATCGGGGCCGGGGGCAGGCTGCGCCAGGCGCTCTTCAATCTTGTGGGCAACGCGGTGAAATTCACCCAGAGCGGCTCGGTCACCCTCAAGGTGGGCATGGCGGGCGAAACGTCCGACGGCGCCGCGCTGTTGCGCTTCGAGGTGTCGGATACGGGCATCGGCATCGGGCCGGACAAGCTGCGCAGCGTCTTCGAGCCCTTCACCCAGGCCGACGGCTCGCATACCAGGCGCTACCAGGGCGCGGGCCTGGGGCTGGCCATCGTCAGCCGCCTCGTGTCCCTGTGGGGCGGCCGCCTGGACATGGCCTCGGCCCCCGGCAGGGGGACCACGGTGTCCGTCACCATCCCCGCGCGCCCGGCTCCGCCCGGAATCGAGGCCCCGCATCACGCACCGGCCACCCTGGCCGCTCCGCGGGGCGCGGGCCGCGTGCTCCTGGCCGAGGACGACCCCATCAACACCGTGCTGACCATGGACATGCTCGAAAGCCTGGGCTACCGCGCCACCATCGTGGAGAACGGCAGCCAGGCCATCAAGGCCCTCTCCCAGGAGGATTTCGACTGCCTGCTCATGGATCTCCAGATGCCCGAGATGGACGGCATAACCGCCACCAGGGTCATACGGTCCGATTCGGATCTGGGGCTCAAGGCGGAGATCCCCATCATCGCCCTCGCCGGGCACGCCCTCCCGGGCGACAGGGAGCGCGTGCTGGCCGCCGGCATGAACGATTATCTTGCGAAACCCGTGGATTTCGAGCACCTGGAGATGGTGCTGGCCAGGGTCATGGGCAACCCTGCCCGGCGAAGGCTCAGCTGACCTGGAGCAACCACGCCCGCCCCCTCCGGGCCAACCATGCGCAAGCATCTCTGCATCCACGGCCATTTCTACCAACCTCCCCGCGAAGACCCCTGGCTGGGCGCCATCCTTCCCGAAGGCAGCGCCGCCCCGAGCCTGAACTGGAACCAGCGCATCACAGGCGAATCCTACGCGCCGCTGGCCCGGGCCAGACGGCTGGACGGCTCAGGGCGCATCACAGGGCTGCTCAACTGCTACGAGTGGATGTCCTTCAATGCGGGGCCCACGCTGCTCTCTTGGATGGCCGGGGCCGACCCGGACACCGTGCGGCTCATGCGCGAGGCCGACGCGGCCAGCATCCGCAGGCTGGGCAAGGGCAACGCCATGGCCCAGGTCTACCACCACCAGATCCTGCCCCTGGCCAGCGAGCTGGACAAGGAGCTTGAGGTGGCCTGGGCTGTGGACGACTTCACGGCCCGCTTCGGCCGCGCTCCCGAGGGCATGTGGCTGGCCGAGACCGCCGTGGACACCGCCTCGCTTGAGGCGCTGGCCCGCCACGGGGTGCGCTTCACCGTGCTGGCCCCCGGCCAGGCCCAGGCCGTTGCCTCGCTGGGGGAGCCGGTCTGGAGCCCCGTGGACGCCTCCAGCCTGGATATCCGCCAGCCCTACCTGGTGAAGCTGCCCTCCGGCCGCACGGTGAGCGTGTTCTTTTACGACGGCCCGCTCTCGCAGGCGGTGGCCTTCGAGGGCCTGCTGGCGGACGGCGAGAATTTCTGGCGGCGGCTCTCCGGAGCCTGCTCCCCGGGCCTGTTGGCCCTGGCCACCGACGGCGAGACCTACGGCCACCACTTCAAGTTCGGCGATATGGCCCTGGCCTTCGTGCTTGATCAGGCCCGCCAGGGCCGCGACGAAGTGGCCCTGACCAACTTTGCCGCCTACCTGGAGGCCAACCCGCCCGCCATGCAGGTGCGGCTGCACGAGCCCTCGGCCTGGAGCTGCGCCCACGGGGTGGATCGCTGGCGCTCGGACTGCGGCTGCACCACCGGCGGGCATCCCGGCTGGCACCAGCGCTGGCGCGGCCCCCTGCGCCGGGCCCTGCAGGGCGTGAAGGACGCGACGGACACGCACTACTTCCTGCGCGGGGCCGAGTGCTTCAAGGACCCGCGCTCAGCCCTGGTGGCCTATGGGAAGGTGCTGGCCGGGCTCTCAAGCCAGGAGGCCTTCGCCAAGGGCCACTTCCGCCAGGGCCTGCCCGCCGCGCAGCAGGCCACGGCCTGGAGGCTGCTCTCCATGCAGCAGTGGGGACTGGCCTCCCTGGCCAGCTGCGCCTGGTTCTTCGACGAGGTCTCCCGCATCGAGCCCGTGAACGCCCTGACCTTCGCCCTGCGCTCCATGGAGCTGGCGCGGCGCACCGGCGGCCCGGACATGGAGCCGGAGCTTCTGCCCGTCCTGCGCCAGGCGGTGTCGAACCTGCCGGAGTACGGCAACGCCGAGGTGATCTGGCGCACAATGGTCGCGCCCAGGCGCGAATCCGAGGCCTCCCTTACGGCACAGGCGCTCTTGACCCTGCACCTGGAGGAGCGCTTCCCCGAGCCTGAGCGCAGCGTCTGCGTCTCCTGGCCGGGCGTGGGGGTGGAGGTGGCGGCGCAGAGCGCCTCCAGCGGCACGGTGCGCATCTCCTGGGCCTTGGAGAGCGGTGAGGACGAAGCCAGCTGGGAATGGCGGCGTCCCGTCAACGGAGAGGATCCGCTGCTGTGCGCCGTGAGCGTGGAGCACTCCGCCGGATGTGAGGAGTTCCTGCCGGCTGTCCTTCCGGTGAACAAACGGCAGGCGCTGGCCAACGCCTGGGCGGGGAAGGCGTCGGAAATCGCCTGGGAGTGCGCCCTTGCGCGCATGGGCCAGGGCGCGCACCTGGTCGCGGAGCTGCAGGAGGCCCAGACCACCCTGATCATGGCCCAGCTCTGGGCCGGCATGTGGCAGCAGCTTGCCTGGGCCTACCTGTGGGGGCTTGACCTTTCGCCGAAACAGGGCGAACTTTTGCGGGTGTTCCTGGTCCAGGCCTCCGTTTCTGGCTGGGAGCGCGACGGGCTGATGGAGCGGGTGAGGCGGCGCGCGCTCCAGGAAATCTGCACCGGCCTTCCCGACTGGGAGGCGCTGTGCCGCATGGCGTTGCGCGTCAGGGAACTGGGCCTGCCGGAAAACTGGTGGGCGGTTCAGAACGTCCTCTGGGAGGGCTCCCTGCACGCCGGCGCGGGCCGCGCCTTCGCTCAACTCATCGGATTTGCGTAATGACCAAAGACATTCCCCTGCGCGAGAGGATCATTTTCGCGCTCGACGTGCCCGACGCGGCCAGGGCCCTGCATTGGGTGGACACGCTGGAGGGCAGCCTGGGCTACTTCAAGGTGGGGCTGCAGCTCTTCCTGGCCGAAGGCTTCCCCCTGGTGGAGCGCATCCTGGAGCGCGGGCACAAGCTCATGCTCGACCTCAAGTTCCTGGACATCCCGCAGACCACGGGCCTGGCCATGCGCGAGGCCGCGCTGCGCGGCGTGCACCTGGCCACCATCCACGCCCACGTCTCCAGCGTGGCCCGGGCGGCCGTGGCCGAGGCCGGGGGCGTGGGCGTGCTCGGCGTCACCGTGCTCACCAGCTACGGGCAGGAGGAACTCGCCGAGCTGGGCTTTCCCGGCAGCGTGGAGAGCCTGGTGGAGGCCAGGGCGGGCATCGCCCTGGGCGCGGGCTGCGCCGGGGTGGTGGCTTCCGCCAGGGAAGCCTCCCTGCTGCGCAAGGCCTACGGGCCGGACTTCCTGATCGTGACCCCGGGCATCCGCCCCGCCCAGCACGGCAAGGACGACCAGCGCCGGGTCATGACCCCGGGGCGGGCCATTGCCGCCGGTGCGGACCACCTGGTGGTGGGGCGGCCCATCAGCCAGTCGGACGCACCCGTGGAGACCGCGAAGCGGATGCTCGAGGAAGTGGGCGAGACGTTGGAGGCCATGAGCGCGGGATAGGCCGCGTCAACAATGAGGTGCTTCATGGCCGCGAGCCGTCTGCTCGATGTGGCGCTGGGCGTCTGTGTTGTCCTGCTGGCGGCCTGCGGCCCATGCCTGGCAGGGCAGGCCGTGGTGTTCAACACCGGGGAGTGGCGGCCCTACACTTCCGAGGCTTTGCAGGGCCACGGCTTCGTCGTGGAGTTGGTCTCCGCCGTGTGCGCCAAGGCGGGCATCGAGCCGCGCTTTGATTTCCTCCCCTGGGCCAGGGCCGAGGCGGGCGTGGCTTCCGGTGCGGCATTCGCCGCGTTCCCCTATGCCCGGACCCCCGCCCGCGCTGAAAACTACGACTTCACCGAACCGTTGTTCTATGGCCTATCGGCGGCCCTGGTTCGGGAAGACAACGCGAAGCTGCGGCAATTTCTGGCGGGGGGCCTTACCTTGGCTGACATGAAGGGACTGGCCTGCGGAGCCCTGATCGGCAGCGTCCAGGCGTCACTCCTGGAAGGGGCGGGCGTCGCGGTGAAGCAGGCGCCCAGGACGGAGCAACTGCTCGACATGCTGCGCACCGGCCGGCTGGACTGCGTGGTGGACGACCAGGACGTCCTGCTGCACTCCGTGCACATCGACCCGCAAGGCAGGGATTTCAGGCTCGTCACGGTCAAGGAGTTCAAGAGGCGGCCGGTGGGCCTCATCGTCTCGCGGAGGTATCCGGGCGCCAAGGCCCTGCTGCAGCGGTTCGATGAAGCCGTTCGCGCGCTGCGGGCCTCGGGCGAGTATGAGGCCTTGGCCGTGCGCTTCGGCCTGGAGGTCGATCCCTGAGCCTGTTCGGCTCCTGTCGGTGGTGATCGCATGGCCCCAGGACGGTTCGGTGGATCAGCCCGGTTGCTTGCCAGCCCGGACCACCCCATCGCCGGGGTCCGGGGGGAGGGCCTCCCCCCGGCGGGGTTCGGGGCAGCGCCCCGATCTTTTCTTCCTGCTTCTATTCCTGCTTCTCTTCCGGTTCTTCTCCGCCTTCCATCCACTGCTTCCAGGCAGCCCTGGCCCGCGCGGCGTACAGGGCCTTGCGGCTGTCCTTCTTGGCGCGCTCGGTCAGGTCGGGGCTCAGGCCGAAGTTCACGTTGGAGGGCTGGAATTTCTTCACGGGCGTGCGCAGGTGCCCCAGCAGGGCGCCCAGCGCCGTCTCGCGCGGGGGCAGGCTCAGGCCGTGGGCCAGGTGCAGGCCCAGCCAGAGCCCGCAGGCAGCGCTCTCCAGGTAGCCCTCCACGCCGGTGATCTGCCCGGCCAGGAACACCCCGGGGCGGGCGGCCAGCTCCAGGCCGTCCGTGAGCACCTTGGGCGCGTCCACGTAGGTGTTGCGGTGGATGGAGCCCAGGCGGGCGAACTCGGCATTTTCGAGCCCAGGCAGCATCCTGAAGATGCGCTCCTGCTCGGGGTATTTGAGCTTGGTCTGGAAGCCCACCAGGTTGTAGCAGGTCTTCTCCGCGTTCTCGGGGCGCAGCTGGGCCACGGCGTAGGGCCGCCTGCCGGTGCGCGGGTCCGTGAGACCCACGGGCTTGAGCGGGCCGAAGACCAGGGTCTTCACACCGCGTTCGGCCAGGGCCTCCACGGGCATGCAGCCCTCGAAGTGGATCTCCTTCTCGAATTCGCGGGGCACCACCTTCTCGCCGTCCAGCAGGGCCTGGTGGAAGGCCAGGTATTCGTCCTTCTCCATGGGGCTGTTGAGGTAGTCGCCCTCGCCCTCCTCCCAGCGGGAGGCGGAGAACACCTTGCTGAAGTCGATGGAGTGGGTGAAAATGATGGGGGCGATGGCGTCGTAGAAATAGAGGCTCTGCGCGCCCACGGCCTGGGCCAGGCTGCCCGCCAGGCTCTCGCTGGCCAGGGGCCCGGCCGCGATGACCACGGCGTCGAAGCCTTGCAGGGCCGGGTCGTCCAGGGAGGCCACCTCCTGCCGGACGAGGGTGATGTTGGCTTCGGCCTCCACCTGGCGGGTCACCTCGCGGGCGAAAAGCTCGCGGTCCACGGCCAGGGCCTTGCCCGCGGGAACGGCCGTGGCCCGTGCCGCGCGCATGACCACGCTGCCCAGGGACTCCATCTCGCGCTTGAGCAGGCCGATGGCGGCGTCAGGGTCGTCGGAGCGCAGGGAGTTGGAGCAGACCAGCTCCGCGAGGTCGTCCCCGGTGTGCGCCGGGGAGCGCCGCAGGGGGCGCATCTCGTACAGGGTGACCTTCACCCCGGCCCGCGCCAGGGCCATGGCGCATTCGCAGCCCGCCAGGCCGCCGCCGACAATCGCTACGGTGTTGAGGCTCAACGCGCGCTCCTTGCCTAAGTTTTACGAAAGCCGTAGGTGTACGGGCCGAACGCCTGGCTCACAAGGGAAAAATGGACCCGCTTCTGCGCCTTCAGGATTTCAGCGCCGCATTCGACACCGCCAGGGGCCTGGCCCCGGCAGTGGACGGCGTGAGCTTCGACCTCGCCCCCGGCGAGGTCTTCGGGCTCGTGGGCGAATCGGGCTGCGGCAAGACCGTGCTCTCCCTGGGCATCCTGGGGCTGATCCCGCGCCCTGGCAGGATTTCCGGGGGCAGGGCCTTTTTCGCCGGGCGCGAGCTGACCGCCATGAGCCAGGATGAGCTGCGCGCCCTGCGCGGGGCCGAGATCGCCATGATCTTCCAGGAGCCCATGACCGCGCTCAACCCCGTGATGCGCGTGGGCGTCCAGCTGGCCGAGCCCCTGCTGCTGCACAAGGGCCTGGACAAGAAGCAGGCCGAGGCCCGCTGCCTGGAGCTGCTGGACCAGGTGGGCCTGCCCGACCCGCGCGCCGTGCTGCGCGCCTACCCCCACGAACTCTCCGGCGGCATGCGCCAGCGGGTGATGATCGCCATGGCCCTGGGCTGCGGCCCCCGCCTGCTCATCGCCGACGAGCCCACCACCGCCCTGGACGTGACCATCCAGAAGCAGATCCTGGAGCTGCTCGCCGGGCTGGCCGCCGAGCGCGGGCTGGCCATGCTCTTCATCACCCACAACCTGGGCGTGGTGGCCCAGACCTGCCACCGCGTGGGCGTGATGTACGCCGGCCGCCTGGTGGAGGTCAGCCCCGTGGAGGCGCTGTTCGTCAAGGCGCTGCATCCCTACACCCAGGGGCTCATGGCCTCCCTGCCCCGGCTGGGCTCGCGCCACGAGCGCCTGACCCCGGTGGCGGGCAGCGTGCCGCCGCTCACCGCGCTGCCCTCGGGCTGCCATTTCCACCCGCGCTGCCCCTTCGTGATGGAGCGCTGCTCGCGGGAGATCCCGCCCGTGTTCCGCCCCGAGCCCGGGCGCGAGGCGCGCTGCTGGCTGCACGTCGAAGGGGGCCGGGCATGAGCGCCTGCCTGGAGTTCCGCGACGTGCGCAAGACCTATTACGTGCGGCGCGGCGCCTTCTCGCGGGCCGTGCCGGTGCACGCCGTGGCCGGGGTGGACCTGGCCGTGGCCCACGGCGAGACCGTGGGGCTGGTGGGCGAATCGGGCTGCGGCAAGTCCACGCTTGCGCGCATGGCCGTGCGCCTGGACGCGCCCACCTCGGGCCAGGTGCTCATGGACGGCATGGACCTCTGGAGCACCGAGGGGGTGACGGACCGCCTGCCGGAGCTGGTCCAGATGGTCTTCCAGGACCCGTTCTCCTCCCTGGACCCGCGCATGACCGTGGCCCAGTCCGTGGGCGAGGCCCTGGACGCGCGCAAGGTGGGCGACAAGGCCTCCCGCCGGGCCCGCGTGGCCGAGCTGCTGGACATGGTGGGCCTCTCCCCCGACCACGCGGGGCGCTATCCGCACCAGTTCTCCGGCGGCCAGCGCCAGCGCGCGGCCATCGCAAGGGCCCTGGCCCTGAACCCCAGGCTGGTGGTTTGCGACGAGCCCGTCTCCGCCCTGGACGTGTCCATCCAGGCCCAGGTCATCAATATTTTCCAGGACCTCAAGGAGCGCCTGGGCCTGACCTACCTGTTCATCTCGCACGATCTGGCCGTGGTCAGCCACTTGAGCGACCGGGTGGCCGTGATGTATGCGGGGCGGCTGGTGGAGCTGGCTCCCGCGGCGACGCTGTACGAGGCGCCCCTGCACCCCTACACGCGGATGCTGCTGGCGGCCATCCCCGTGCCGGACCCGGCCGTCAGGCAGGAGCGCGGGGCCGCGCCCGAGGCCCGGGAGCGCGCCGGGGACGGGGCCTGCCCGTTGGTCCCCCGGTGCCAGTTGGCCGGGCCGGACTGCGCCCAGGAGCCCCCCATGCGGGAGGCCGCGCCCGGGCATCTTGTGCGCTGCCACCGGGCCTGAGGCGCACACACCACTTCGATATCACGTTAAGGAGCGATAGAGCATGTCCAACGCCTGCAACAACGTCATCTGCGACCTCTCCCGCGTGTTCAGCTTCGAGCACTGGGCCAGATTCTACTACACCGTCGAGCGCGACGGGAAAACCTTCCTGGAGGTTCCCGCCGAAGTGGTGGAGGAGTGCCGCAAGAAACACCCGGACCTGGCCCCCCTGCTGGACGAGACCAACAACCAGGAGCTGACCTACGAGTCCTCCTGCCAGAACGTGGGCGCGTTCGTCTGCCGCCTCTACGACGGCGAGCGCTACGGCCCCGGCGTTGTGACCAAGACCATCGACTCCAAGGACTTCCGCATCGAACTGCACATGTTCGGTCTGTGGCTCAAGGGCCACGAGAACTACCTGGACGAGCACAACGTGGACTTCGACACCTGGCTGGAGATGTTCACCGAGTGGAACAAGCTGGAGCAGGTGGCCGCCTACAGGACGCGGCTGATGGAGTCCTCGGCGGCGGATACGCCCGCGGGCGAGAAGACCGTGCACTAGCGCGGTTGCCGGGCCAAGGCCCGGGTGAAGATGAGAATGGATGCAGCGGGAGCCGGTTGGCTCCCGCTTTTTTGTGCAACGTGGGAGGGGATGGCATTGCTTTAGGCCGGAGAGAGGCGGGTGCAAAATATTCTTGAGCTGTTTCTGAAAATAGATTAGCATGTATTCAGTTAGCATGAAGTTTTGTCGAGCGGAGTTGGAACCTCTCCGCGCTCTCTTGGAGGTGTACTGTGAGAGGAATCCCCTACGGATCGTATTTTGGGGCTTATTCGCTTCCGGAAGGATGGTATTTTTGGTTCGGCTGGCCCATGTGGCGTGTTGCTTTGTATCTGCTTCTCAAAGCGGCGGCTGTGTTCTCGCTCATTTTCATCCTTTGGTAGGGTGCAATGGAAGTTGAGTTGTCATATCAGGAACTTCGATTGTTAACTGCAGCTTTGTGGCGTGATTTTGTTGGCATTATCATGTTGTTTTGGCCAATTCTATTTGTTGTTAAATTGATACGGCCTTAAAGAAGCGCTCTATCATGGTCGTGGTGTTTGGCAATGTCAATAGAAGTGTCTTGCGGTTACGCTGATATTTTTTGTCTGGTGTGATTTTTGGAGTTTGATTTGGGCTACAACGTTTTACGCAACTTGATTGCAGATGCATGCGCAGATATTGCGTGGCTTTCGTAAAGATTCATGGAGAGCGCGATGCAGGATGAAATTGATCGTTCGGGATGGCCCCTGTGGAAGCGCATAGCTTTTGAGGTGATGATAATTCTCTGCAGTATTGTTACTGCGGGTGCGATTATAATCTGTCTGCAATATTTACTCGCCAAGTAGGTGCAGGGGAGTGTCGTGAGTACTCTGAAGTCAGATATTGTGCAAAAGTGGGTATATGGGGTGTATTTTGTTTTTATATTTTTAGGTGGCATGTTAATAAGAAAGCTCGATGTTTGTGTTATTAAATATCTGGGGCTGCTCAATGGTTAGTAAAAACGACATAAGCAGGTATTGGTCGTGTGTCGCCGTGAATTTATTTGTATATTATATTTACATAGAGCCTAATGTTTCGTTGTGTATACAGCGCTATCCGTGGTAAATTTGTTAGATCATGATATGGGTATGGGCCCTAACAAGCGTATTGCCTGCATGCCTTGTAGTTCGTGTTTCGGGCCTTATCTACTGCATGAACTGGCGGAATCCTAGCGCGTCCTGCCAGCTCATGCAGTTGCATGTTGGGTTGCTAGTAGACTAATCCATCCTGTCGCAAGTCATTCCGTCACATTCACCGGGGAATGACTTGGGGGAAGGAAAGTTTGCTGCAGCACCTGGCAATTCATCCCAGTGGTCCAGCAAAGTAGACCCTAAGGCTGAACCCAACCCAATCCATCCCGCCCTGGGTGGACTGGCTCCCACTCTTTCCGCAGCCCATTTCGCACCAAGACCTTCGAGGGTCTTATCTTTTGTTTTCTTGATCAAATCGCCCATGACGCTGTTTGTATTGCCTGGAGGATTGTCGACAGGCTGTGCATTGGGTCGATTTTGATCACCCTGGTGCTGAATCTGATTTGTCATCCTGTCAGCCCCTTGAGGAGTCGCATTCCGGTCAATGACCGTTCTCACCTCGTTCATGCCGGGCTGGTCAATCCTTACGCGTACCTCGTTGCTGTTCCCGTCAGCACTTACAGGCACCACCAGGGTCCCCCCATTGAAGTTGTCTCCAAAGTGATCGCCAGTCTGGTCCTGGGCGTTGATGAAGCTGTTAGTAAGGCCATCGACATAAGGTTCCATGTGAGTCTCCCTAATGTATGCGCTGACGGGATGGCCCGTCAGCGCGTTGCACCACCTTCGTCATCGAAGCATTGCCGCAGGTTCGGTCAGTTCGCTCCCTGGCGCCGGGCGATGCGCCGTTTGTGGTAGACCTTCGCGGCGTTTTCCGAGACCGCGCGCATCTCCCGATAGAATTCAAGCACCTCATGCGGGTCACGCTCGAACACTCCGTGCGCAGCGCGCCTGGCCGATGTGGGCAGGCGTTCCAGGTAGTGCTGCATCACGGCGTTGGTGCCTTCGAAAAGGGGATCGAGCCGCTTCAGTCTGGCGAGGAGTTTCTCTGTCCGTTGCCGCGTGCGGTGCTTCCGCGCGTCCTTGAAGTCGGCCAGGTGGCGTTTGTGGTGGAAGTCGTTCAGGTCGCGCAGGGTGTACCAGCGCAGTTGCGCATGGGATTCGGCAGGGGCGGGGCCTAGGTCGTTGGGGACGAAGGTGTCGTTCCAATGGTCCTGGAGGATGGCCAGGGCTTCAGGGTCGCTCAGGAGCGAGGCGTAGACCGCGTCAAATCCAGGGTCGTGGTACGACGAACGTTGCGCTCGGGCTGGCGGGGTCGTGGCTCGGGGCGTGGTTTGCGTCCCTGCCGGGTTAGGGTCGTCGGGGTGGGTTCCGGCCGGTACGCCGCAGGCGGCGTTCAGCCGTCGCCAGTAGGCGGCCAGATTGTCCTGGAATTCCTTTTCTGTCCTCATGGTGCGTCCTTTGTGTGGATATCCCGGTGCTTCGGGTAATGGGACGCATCATATTCAAGAAGGGGTCGTTGTCTCCCCACATAGGGCTATGTGGGGAAAAAGTTGGGGGAGAGGCAAAAAAAGGGGGCCCTAAGGCCCCCTTCGTCAATTCTCGCCAATCGCGGTTCTAGCAGGCGCCGTTCGCGCCGCCTTCCTTAACCACGTCCTTCTGTACTTCGTAGATCTCGCGCAGGATCTTGGGCACGTCGTAGGTCATCTTCCAGTCCGGGTAGTGCTCCTCGAACTTCTTGAGGCCGGAGATCCACCAGATGTGGTCGCCGATGCGGTTGGTCTCGTCGTACTCGAAGTTCATGGTGTTGCCGGTGATCTCCTGGCACATGTCGATGGCTTCCATCATGGAGCAGTTGGAGTAACGCCCGCCGCCCATGTTGTAGACCTCGCCCACGCGGGGCTTCTCGAAGAAGTGCCACAGGGAGTTGACCAGGTCGTAGCTGTGGATGTTGTCGCGGACCTGTTTGCCCTTGTAGCCGTAGATGAAGTACTTCTTGCCGGTGATGCAGCAGCGCATCAGGTACGACAGGAACCCATGCAGCTTGGTGCCGGAGTGGGCCGGGCCGGTGAGGCAGCCGCCGCGGAAGATACCGGTCTTGAGGTCGAAGTATTTGCCGTACTCCTGCACCACCACGTCGGCGGCCACCTTGGAGGCGCCGAACAGGCTGTGCTTGGTCTGGTCGATGGACATGGTCTCGTCGATGCCGCCTTCCCACTTGTGGCCGGGCTCCAGCTCGAAGCGCTTCTCCAGCTCCACCAGGGGCAGGTAGTTGGGCGTGTCGCCGTAGACCTTGTTGGTGGAGGTGAAGATGAACACGCCCTCGGGGCAGTGCTGGCGGAAGTTCTCCATCATCACCAGGGTGCCGTTGGCGTTGACGGTGAAGTCCATGTAGGGGTCGGAGGCGGCCCAGTCGTGCGAGGGCTGGGCGGCGCAGTGGATCACGGCCTTGATGGCCTTGCCGTAGCGGCCGTAGATCTTGCTGATGGCGTCGTGGTCGCGGATGTCGGCGTCGTAGTGGGTGTAGCCCTTGACGCCCTCTTCGAGGCGCTGGCGGTTCCACTCGGTGGAGGCGTCCTCGCCGAAGAAGGTCTTGCGCAGGTTGTTGTCGATGCCGACGACGTCGAAGCCTTTGTCCGCGAAGAAGCGGACGGTTTCCGAACCGATCAGGCCGGCGGAGCCGGTGACGATGGCGACTGACATGAAGTAGCTCCTTGAAGAGTAAGTTGGGGCTCCGCCCCAAACCCCCGGCAGGGCTCCGCCCTGCGCCCGCCAGGGGAGAGCCTCCCCTGGACCCGGCAACGGGGTGTATTTATTTTTTGAGTTTGCCCACCAAAAACATGAAGCCCACCATGAAACGCAGGAAATACATGCCGAAGGCCAGGTGCGGGTGCGTCAGCAGCCTGCGCCAGCGGCCATCTTCGAAAAATACGCCGAAGAACCTGTAGGGCATCCCCAACTGGCGCCGCACGTCCGGGTCGCCCGCGGGCCACTTGCCCACATAGGTCTCGAAGGAGTTGCCGTAGTAGGTCTTCTTGGTCAGGTAACGCCACAGCTCAAAGGCGGCCTCGTTGTGGAAGAGCAGCGGGGCGTCGTCCTTGGTGCGCCGTTCGTAGTCCACGAGCCAGGGCACGAAGTTCTTCTCCGGCAGGCGGGAGACGTAGGCGTCCACGTCGTCAAACTCGTAGGTTGAGAGCAGGCCCACGCGGGTGCTGTCGCGCATGAGGCGGTCGAAGTCCCAGTCTTCGGGGCCTGTGAGGCGCTCGTCGAAGCCGCCGGTGGCCTCGAAGGCCTGGCGGGTGAAGGCGCGCACGCAGTCGATCACGGTGGCGTCGTAGAAGCTGCGCTCGAAGCGGCGCACTGTGGGGAAGAAGCCCTTCCCGAGCACGATCTCCGGGATGTAGAGCGCGCCGAAACCGCGCTGCAGCATGATGACCGACTTCTCCACCACCGTGGCCGAGAGGATCATGTCCGCGTCCAGGAACATGAACACATCGCCGCCGGCCTGGGCGAAACCGAAGTTGCGCTGGGCGGAGCGCTCGGGGCCCTTGTCGAACACCTTGTCCGTATAGCGGGCCGCGATGTCCTTGGTGTCGTCGGTGGAGGCGTTGTCCACCACGATGATCTCGATCAACTCGGCGGGGTAGGTCTGGGCCTTGATGGAGGCCAGACAGTTGCCGATATTGCGGGATTCGTTGCGGGTGGTGACGACTATGGAGACGCGATCAGGGTTCATAACTGGGTTATTTTTTGCATTCCGCGCAGCCTTTGCGGCTGTTGAGCAGGTGCCCGATCAGCTTCCCGGCGGCGCGATAGAAGAAGGCGATGTCGTCCATGCTGCGGATGGAAAGCACCTTGCGCAGGATGAACGCCGGGGTAAGGGCGGCCTTATAGAGTTCGTTCTTGAATTGCAACACGTCTTCATTGGAAATGGGCGATTTCCACACGCTCTGGCGCATGTCGTAGTCGTCCCAGTCCTCGGTGGTCAGCCAGCCCTGCTTCTTGGCCTCGGCGAAGAGCGGGGTGCCGGGGTAGGGCACCACGATGGTGGCCTGGAGCGTATCCAGGTAGCCCTGAGTGAACATGCGCTTGGCGAAGGCGATGGTGGACTTGGCGTCCTCCCTGGTTTCCCAGGGGTAGCCCACCATGGTGGTGATGTGCGGGGCCAGACCGGCCTTCTTGCACATGCGCAGGGTCTGTTCGATCTGGGCCACCTTGATGCCCTTGACCAGCCTGTCCAGGGTGGACTGCACCACGGACTCCAGCCCGATGAGGATGAAGCGGAAGTTTGCGGCCTTGAGCAGGTTCCACTGCTCCTGGCTGAGCGCGCCCACGCGCATGTTGCAGCCCATGACCACGCGCTTGTGCAGGCCGCGGCGGACCATGCCCTTGCAGAAGTCCTCCAGCCATTGGCCCTTGGGGAAGCAGCCCGAGTCGTCGAAGATTTCCTTCACGCCCATGTTGGCCAGGGCCTCGATCTCGTCCAGGTGGCGCTCCACGGAGACGGTGCGGTAGTTGCGGCCCGGGTAGAGGGTGGTCCAGGAGCAGAAGGTGCACTTGCCCCACCAGCAGTCGCGCCCGGCCATGACATAGGTGCCGGGCGTGTATTTGAAGTTGCCGTTCTTGTAGGCGTACAGCTCCCAGCGGGTGAGCTTGCGGTCGATGTGGGGCAGCTGGTCCAGGTCGTGCTCCAGGGAGGCGGGGCCGCTGTCCTTGATCTCGCCGTCCTCGCGGTACCACACGCCGCCGGGCAGGGCCTCGGCCTTGCCGGAGAGGAAGTCCGCCAGCCCGGCCAGCAGGAAGTCGAAGTCGCCCCCGGCCAGCACGAAGTCTGCGGGGCAGCTCTCCATGGATTCGCGGGGCAGGGCCGTGACGTGGTCGCCCATGAGCACGACCTTGGAGCCGGGCAGGAGGCGCTTGAGCTCCTCCACGATGCGCCAGTGGCGCTTGATGACCGGCGTCTTGGACTCCATGGCGATCAGGTCCGGCTTCTCGCGGGTGATGCGGGCCAGCCAGTCGGCGTAGGTCATCTCCTCGGCGATGCCGTCGTCCCAGAACACCTGGTGCCCGCGCGCCTGGCAGAGGCTGGCCGCGTAGGAGGGCACCATGGGATAGATGTAGGTGGGGTTGGTGAACCACTGGAACTGGCGGTTCTGGGACAAAAGGGCCACGCCCTTGCTCGATTCGAGAGGCGGATAGGAGACGGATACTTTCATTTATCTGCCGAGGGTGCTCTTGAGGTCCTTGGTGAACCAGCCGCGCAGGAAGCGCCAGCCGTACCAGAGGTGCGTGAGCAGGATGTAGGGTATGGAAGCCAGGGTCACGTCCAGGGGCTCGCGGCGCAGGATGTCCAGCACGGCGATGAACTGGGTGAACAGATACACTTTGATGCCCAGCGCATACAGGCAGTCGGGCAGCATGACGAAGCCGAGCGCCAGGAAGAGCAGCCACAGCGAAGGGAGGAAGTAGGCCAGCCGCCTGGAGTTGCCCGGGAAGTTGCGGGCGAAGAAGCCGCGGTGCGCGCCGTAGTTGCCGATCTGCTTGAGGTGCTTGCACAGCCCGGAGCGACGGTGGTGCCACACGAGCATCTCCGGCAGGTACAGGATGCGCCCGCCGGCGCGCTGGGTCAGGTCCATGCAGAGCTTGGTGTCTTCGCCGGGCCAGAATTCATTGTCGAAGCCGCCCACGGCCAAAAAGGCCTCGCGGCGCACCATGAGGTTCACGGTGGGCCAGTCCTCCACGTCGCGGCGCGGGGGCAGGGGCAGGTAGCGCTGCGGGAAGCCGCCAGAAAGCCGGGAGAGGAACACCGCGCCCGAGGCCCTGGCCCAGAAAGGGTCGGAGGGCGGGGTCTGCGCGGGGCCGCCCACGGCCACCACGTCCGGTTCGCGCTCGAAGGCCAGCAGGGCTACGGTGAGCCAGGTGGAGTCGGGATAGGCGTCGTCGTCGATGAAGGCCAGATACGTCCCCTTGGCGGCCTCCGCGCCCATGTCGCGCTTGATGGCCGGGCTCACCGCGCCGGTGGGCAGGATGGTCACGGAGGGGTGCGCGTAGACGCCCTTGACCTCGTCCTCGGGCATGGGGGCGTCGGGCAGCAGGATCACCTCGAAGCGCTGTTCGCGCAGCTCGAAGATGTGGCTCAGGCACTCCTCGACGAGGACGCCCGGCTCCTTGAAGGGGATGATGATGCTGAACAGTGTCTCTGGCATGGTCTACTCCCAACGGCCCGCGCGTTCGCGGATGATGTAGAGGGGCCTTTGCACCACTTCGGTGTGGATGTGTCCGATGTAGAGCGACACCATGCCCAGCCCGCAGAGCACGATGCCGATGAGGAAGGTGTTGAACACCGTGAAAAAGGCCATGGGCGTGTAGTTGGCGCCCCAGAGCACGTTGCCCGTGAGCATGAACCCCAGGACCAGCAGCGACAGGGCGATGATGGTCAGGCCCAGGTAGCCCGTGAAGCGCAGGGGCAGGAGCGAAAAGCTGGTGAAGCTGTTCACGGCGAGGTTGAAGAGCTTCTTGAACGAGTAGCCCACCTGCCCGGTGTCGCGCGCGGGGGCCACGAAGGGGATGTAGGTCTTGCGGAAGCCCATCCAGTCGATGAGGCCCCGGAACATGCGGGTGCGCTCTGTGAACTCGAGCAAGGTGTGCACCACCTTGCGGTCCAGCAGGCGGAAGTCCGTGCTGGAGGGGGGGATGTCCAGGTCGGAGTAGCGGGTCATCACCCAATAGAATGCCTTGGAGCCGAACTTCTTCAGCGGGGAGTAGTCGGCAACGGCCTCGCGCACGGTGGCCACGATCTCGTAGCCTTCCTCCCACCTGGCGGCGAGGGTGGGGATGAGCTCGGGGGGGTGCTGCAGGTCCGCGTCGATGCAGATCACGGCGTCCACGTCGGCGCAGAGCTCCACGCCGGCGGTGAGGGCCATCTCCTTGCCGAAGTTGCGCGAGAGCATGAGGCCCTTCACGCGTTCGTCGCGCGAGGAGATCTCCTTGATTTTTTCCCAGGAGGCGTCGGCGCTGCCGTCGTCCACGAGGACGATCCGCCAGTCGTAGGGCAACGTCTCCATGACGGACCTGATACGCTGGTGGAGCGCGTCCAGCCCTTGGGATTCGTTGTAGACGGGGACGACGATGGCGATTGATTTCTGCACGGTGTCGGACATGCGCTGCTGCTGGAGGGGCCGGGCCTTGCGCCCGCCTCCGGTTTCTCCTTGGGATGGGTGTCGCTCTCGCGTGGCGGGAACCGGCCCGCAACGGCACAGACCCCCGGCCTGGGCCGGGGGTCTGGAAGCGCCGGAAGCGGTCTTATTTCCTTTTCAAAAACCAGTCAAAGTATTCGATGGTCTTCTTCAGGCCGTCGGCCAGCTTGACCTTGGGCTCCCAGCCCAGGGCCTGCTTGGCCAGGGTGATGTCCGGCTTACGCTGCTTGGGGTCGTCGGAGGGCAGCGGGCGGTACTCGATCTTGGACTTGGAGCCGGTGTACTCGATGACCAGCTGGGCCAGTTCCATGATGGTGAACTCGCCGGGGTTGCCCAGGTTCACGGGGCCGGTGAACTCGTCGGCGGTCTTCATGGAGCGCACGAAGCCGTCGATGAGGTCGTCCACGTAGCAGAAGGAGCGGGTCTGCTGGCCTTCGCCGTAGACGGTCAGCGGGTTGCCCTGCAGGGCCTGGACGATGAAGTTGGAGACCACGCGGCCGTCGTTGGGGTGCATGCGCGGGCCGTAGGTGTTGAAGATGCGGACGACCTTGATGCGCAGGTTGTGCTGGCGGCGGTAGTCGAAGAACAGGGTCTCGGCGCAGCGCTTGCCCTCGTCGTAGCAGGAGCGGTAGCCGATGGGGTTGACGTTGCCCCAGTAGGACTCCGGCTGCGGATGCACGTGCGGGTCGCCGTAGACCTCGGAGGTGGAGGCCTGCATGATCTTGGCCTTCACGCGCTTGGCCAGGCCCAGCATGTTGATGGCGCCGTGCACGCTGGTCTTGGTGGTCTGCACGGGGTCGAACTGGTAGTGAATGGGCGAGGCGGGGCAGGCCAGATTATAGATCTCGTCCACTTCGATGAAGAGCGGGAAGGTGACGTCGTGGCGGAGGAGCTCGAAGTTGGCATTATCCATGAGGTGCTGGATGTTCAGCTTGGAGCCCGTGAAGTAGTTGTCCAGGCAGATGACTTCGCAGCCCTCGGCGAGCAGACGTTCACACAGGTGGGAACCAAGGAATCCCGCGCCGCCGGTTACGAGCACTCGTTTGTTCAGATGCATGTCGGATGATCCTTTGTGGGTGAGATGAAAAGGCCTTGCCTGCGCGCTGTAAACCGCTTTGGGATGTTTGTAAATCGGGATGCGCCGCCAGGCCGGGCCGTTTCTTCGGAACCGCCGGGGGCCGCGCCTTCCGGCCCGCTCCCCGGCGGAAATTCACCTCACTTGCCGGACCGCCTCAGCCCGCTGTTCCCGTGGCGAGGCGCTTCCCCAACTCGTAGGCCTTGGCGCAGTCCCGCGGGAAGACCTCCTCGCGCCGCTTGGCCTTGGCCACCGGGTCCCACACGGAGGAGAGGTACTTGCCGTAGTCCTTGAACTGGTAGGTGTCCGTGGCCAGGAGCACCTCGCAGGAGCCGAAGATGCGGTTCATGGTGGCCTGCATCCGGCCCATGAACTTGTCGTAGGCGAGTTGCTCGAGCATCTCCTCTTTGACGTTCATGGTGTAGACCAGGGCGGTGGCCAGCTTGCCGGGGAAGATGGAGGCGTACCCCGGGGTGTAGGTGGTGAAGGGGAACATGAGCCGCTCCAGGAAGGAGCGCGTCTCGCCGGACTCGGCCCCGAAGTAGACGGGGCTGCCCACGATGAGGGCGTCTGCCGCGGCGGCCTTTTCCAGCACTGGGGTCAGGCCGTCCTGCACGATGCAGCGGCCGTAGCTCTTGCCGCCGATCTTCTTGCACTCGAAGCAGCTGATGCAGCCCTTGAAGTCGATGTCGTAGAGGTGCGCCAGCTCACAGGCCGCGCCCGCGCTCTTGGCCCCTTCCAGGGCGTTTTCCAGCAGGGTGGCGGTGTTCCACTTTTTGCGCGGGCTGCCGTTGATGGCCAGTACGTTCATGGGGTGTCTCCCTTGGTAACAGGATGAGTAGGGTTGCTCATACGGCTTTGCGGGAGCTGCGCGCAAGAACGGTCGGAAATGATAGCGAGGCACCGGGAGGGAACCGGGGGCGAGTGCGGGCAGGGGGCTGAGCCGGTTGGAGCCTCCCGGCGTTGCCGCCCCGGCGCGGCGCAGTCCGATGTATTTGAAGAACATCGGCCCGCGCCGCGCCGGGGCGGCAACACCAGGAGGCGGCGCGTCTCATGGCGTCAGAGGAAAAGCGCAAACGGTGTGAATGCGAAACCGTGTGGGAGTCCAGAGAGGCGAAGCCCCTTTGGCCGCCGGAGGCGACTCCTCCCGTATCACTTGGGCAGGCGGTCCAGCGATTTGCCGTACACACGCATGTTGTCGCGCCTGCCCACCGCGACCACGGTCACGAAGACGACGTCATCCTCGACGCGGTAAACCAGGCGGTACCCCGCCGTACGCAGCTTGATCTTATAGCAGTCCGGCATACCGCGTAGCGCCGAGGCGGGCACGCGCGGATTCTCCAGCCGCTCCCGCAGCTTCTTCTTGAACTGTTCGCGCAGGGTCGCGTCCAGCTTGTTCCACTCCTTCAAGGCAAGCTCATGGAAGCGCAGCTTATAGGCCATCTATATCCACTTCCACGAAAGGGCCGTCCGAGCGTTCCCGGACCAGGCGCGCGTCCTCCAGGTCCTCCAGGCGCTCCAGGAGCTTCTCATAGTACGCGGCGGAGAGCAGGTAGGCCTCCGGCCTGTTGTGGTTGAGCACGGCTACGGGGTCATCACCGGCCTCGCTCAGGATTGCGCTGAGGTTGCGCTTGAGCTCGGTGACGCTCACGGTCTTGTTGGAGTAGATGGTCTCCATGCGGAAGGCTCCTGTTTCGGTGCGCAATTTGGCATTAAAACTAGTGCCGTTTCAGGTGCGAGTCAACAGGAGGCGCATGCAACATGGAAGGGGAGCAGGGTGGAGAAATCATGATCGGCAGCGGTCGGGATGCGGCTAGGACGCCTTCGCAACTGACGGCCGTCCTGGTGATCCGGTCCGGACGGGAGGGAGGCTCCCGCCCGTCCGGAGTCAGACTAAAGCGATGCCATCTACACCCAGAACAACCCGCTCCATTCCCCCTCGTCCTTGCGCAGGGGCTCGGGCATGCCCAGGCGGGTGTAGGCCAGGGCCACGGCCGGGGCCTGGGTGGTCAGCAGGCCGGAGAGCACCAGCGCGCCGCCGGGCTTCAAGTGCTTGAGCAGGTAGGGGGCCATGTCGATGAGCGGCTGGGCCAGGATGTTGGCCACGATGCAGTCGAACACGGCGTCCGGGGCCAGGGCTTCGAGCCCCCCCACCACCAGGCGGATGGGGGCGTCCGGCTCACCCGAGGCGGGCAGCTTGTTCAGCTCCAGGTTCTCGGCGGCGCAGAGCACGGCCTGGGGGTCGATGTCCGCGCCGATGCCCTTGCAGCCGAGCTTGGCAAGGCCGATGGCCAGGATGCCGGAGCCGGTGCCCAGGTCCAGGAAGGTGTCGCCGGGCTTGACGCGGCCCTTGGCCACCATGTCGGCGATGCCGCCCAGGCACAGGGCCGTGGTGGCGTGGTGGCCGGTGCCGAAGGCCATCTTGGGCTCGATGATGATGGGCTCAAGGCCGTGGTGATCGGCGTCGGCCAGCCAGGGCGGCACGACCTCGAAGCGCCCGCCGATGTCGATGGGCGTGAAGAATTCGCGCCAGGCGGCGGACCAGTCCTGCTGCTCCAGGGACTCCATGCTCACCGTGGCGGCGGGCCAGCGGGAGGCGGCGTAGTCCTTGATGATGGCCGCCAGCGGGGACTCCGGCTCAAGGTAGAAGCGGAAGGTCAGGTCGCGGGTCACGGGGCCCACCAGCTCCTCCCAGCCCTGCAGGGAGTTGCCGGAGAGCCAGGCGGCCACGTCCTCGCCCAGGGCTTCGAGCTCGAAGGGGTCGATGGTTCCGGGGATGACGAGTTCGGTCTTGAGCAGCTTGGACATGGTGGCCTCACGCGTGTTTTCTATTGGAGAGCCCGCTTGTGAGCGAAAAAAAAGGCCGGGTCAAGCGACCCGGCCTCGCGATTTTCAGGCTGTTGGCTACATCGCGCCCAGCACGTCGTCCAGGGCCTGGGCGAAGCGCCGCAGCTCCTCCTGGGTGATGACGAGCGGCGGCAGCAGGCGCAGCACGGAGCCGGCCGTGAGGTTCAGGATGAAGCCGCGCTTGGTCAGCTCCTCCCAGGCCTTCTGGCCGTCCACGGCCAGGTCGATGCCGATCATCAGGCCCAGGCCGCGCACTTCCTTGATCTTGCCGGGGTTGCACTCTGCCACGTCCTGGAACAGGGCCTTGGCGAAATCCCCCAGGCGCGCGGCGCGTTCGGCCAGCTTGTCGCGGTCCATGATCTCAAGGGTCTTGGAGGCGGCGGCGCAGAGCACGGCCCCGCCGCCGAAGGTGGTGGCGTGGGTGCCGGGCACGAACCCGGCCGCAACGTCCTCGGTGGCCAGCACCGCGCCCATGGGCAGGCCGTTGGCCAGGGCCTTGGCCGAGGTGATCACGTCCGGCTCCAGCCCGTAGTGCTGGTGCGCCCACCACTTGCCCGTGCGGCAGAGCCCCGTCTGGATCTCGTCCACCATGAACAGCACGCCCGCCTCGCGGCAGGCCGCCTGCACGCCCGCGAGGTAGTCGGCGGGGAAGGGCTTCACGCCGCCTTCGCCCTGGACGATCTCGATGAGCACGGCGGCGGTCTTCGGCCCGATGGCGGCCTTGAGGGCCTCCAGGTCGCCCGCGGGCACGGTGACGAAGCCCTCGGGCAGCGGGTGGAAGCCGTCCTTGACCTTGTCCTGCCCGGTGGCGGTCAGGGTGGCCAGGGTGCGGCCGTGGAAGGAGTTCACCAGGGTGACGACCTCGTGGCGGTCCTCCCCGCGCACGGCGTGCATGTAGCGCCGGGCCAGCTTGATGGCCCCTTCGTTGGCCTCCGCGCCGGAGTTGCAGAAGAACACGCGCCCGGGCCGCCAGGTTTCCAGCAGGGCCTCGGCCAGCGCGGCCTGGGGCTCCTGGAAGAACACGTTGGAGACGTGCACCAGCTGCCCGGCCTGGTCGCACACGGCCTGGGTGACCTCGGG
Organism: Fundidesulfovibrio soli; assembly: GCF_022808695.1. Classification (NCBI taxonomy): domain Bacteria; kingdom Pseudomonadati; phylum Thermodesulfobacteriota; class Desulfovibrionia; order Desulfovibrionales; family Desulfovibrionaceae; genus Fundidesulfovibrio; species Fundidesulfovibrio soli. Next base: position 42,837 of record NZ_JAKZKW010000009.1, on the reverse strand, counting down.
GTGGCAGTGGCCCAGGTTGCACACGGCGATGCCCGCCAGCAGATCCAGGTATTCGCGGCCGTCCAGGTCGTAGAGGGAACAGCCTTTGCCCTTGGCGATGGCCAGGGGGTAGCGGCCGTAGGTGTTCATGATGGACGCGCCGACGCGCTGTTTGAGTGCCTCGAATTTTTCGCTCATGGATGCCTCGCGATGGAAGATCGTCCGCGTCGCCCGCGGCGAGACGGATTCGTCAACAAAAGTCCTTAGGGAAAAGGCCGTGGCCGGTGGAGCGGGGCGTGGGGCTCGGCGCGCTAGTGCGATCCGGTGTGCCCGAAACCGCCCTCGCCTCGGCAGGTTTGGCCCAGTTCGTCAGCCGTCTCGATGGTGACCGGACGGTACGGCATGACGACGAGCTGGGCGATGCGCTCTCCCCTGGCGACGGTTCTGGGGGTTTGGGACGTGTTGAGCAGCCAGACCACGATCTCGCCCCGGTAGTCCGGGTCGATGACGCCCACGCCCTGGGCCACCACGAGGCCGTGCTTGGCCCCGAGCCCCGAGCGGGAATAGACGAACCCCGCCAGGCCCGGCTCGCAGATCTCGATGGCGATGCCGGTGCCGAAGGCGTGGCGCGCACCCGGGGCCACCACCACCTCGGGCTCGTCCATGGCGGCGCGCAGGTCCATCCCGGCGGAACCGGGGGTGGCCGGCTCCAGGACGAATTCGGACCAGATGGGGTGCAGATGCTTCACCCTCATGGTCACGGGCGCGGTGGCGGACGGGCTGACGAGGCTCACGGAGGCTCCTTGGGGTTGATCGCTCGCCCTGCACTAGCGCTTTTGGGGTCGCAGCAAAAGGAAAAAATGAAGCCCGGGCAAGCCCCTGCATCCTCCGCCTTGCCATTTCACAAAAGCCTTGGCATGGTGATGAGGCTTAATCTTTCTCTACACAAGGACAGCCATGCAACCACTGCGCGTCTACAGCGTTGTCCCCAAGTTGCCGCCCAGGCTCAAGCCGCTCTGGGAGTTGGCCTACAACCTCTGGTACTCGTGGAACAACGAGATAGCCGAGTTGTTCGCCCAGGTGGACCAGAAGCTCTGGCGCGAATGCGAGCTGAACCCCGTGGCCTTTCTCAACAGGCTGCCCCAGCGCACCCTGGAGAACCTGGCCACGGACCAGTTCTTCCTGGACAGGCTCACGGAGCTCAGGCGCAACCTGGAAGGCTATCTCGCCAAGACCAGCATCTCCATCCCCTTCCCCGAAGGGGAGAGCAAAGAGCCGGCCATCGCCTACTTCAGCCTGGAGTACGGCCTCTCCAAGGGGCTGCCCATATACTCCGGCGGCCTGGGCATCCTGGCGGGCGACCACCTGAAGTCCGCCTCGGACCTGAGCCTGCCCCTGGTGGCCATCGGCATCGCCTACCAGCAGGGCTACTTCCGGCAGTACCTCACGCCCGACGGCTGGCAGCAGGAGCGCTACCCGGTCTACGACTTCGAGCAGATGCCCATGACCCCCTGCCTGGACGCCGACGGCAAGCGGCTGCTCGTCTCGGTGGACCTCAAGGGCGACCGCGTGTACGCCCAGGTCTGGCGGGTGGCGGTGGGGCGCATCAGCCTCTACCTGCTCGACACCAACATCCAGGAGAACCAGCCGCAGTTCAAGCAGATCACCACCAGGCTCTACGGCGGCAACCTGGAGATGCGCCTCTGGCAAGAGATCCTGCTGGGCATCGGCGGCATCAAGACCCTGGACGCCCTGGGCTTCAAGCCCAAGGTGATCCACATGAACGAGGGCCACTCCGCCTTCGCGGGCCTGGAGCGCATCCGCCGCTTCATGGAGAACGCCGGGCTGACCTTCGAGGCCGCGGCCGAGCTGGTGGCCTCGTCCTCCATCTTCACCACGCACACCCCGGTCCCGGCGGGCAACGACCGCTTCCCGCCCGACCTGATGCAGCCCTACTTCGAGGACTACGCGCGCAAGCTGGGCCTGGCCTGGAAGGTGTTCCTGGCCCTTGGCCGCGAAGACCCCCGCAACGACGCCGAGCCCTTCTGCATGACGGTGCTGGCGCTGAGGCTCTCGCGCATCAACAACGGCGTGTCCGTGCTGCACGGCTTCGTGTCGCGCAACATGTGGAAGCGGGTCTGGCCGCAGTACCCCGTGGAGGACGTGCCCATCGGCGCCGTGACCAACGGCGTGCACGTGCCCACCTGGGTCGCCCCGGACCTGGCCCTGCTCTTCGACCGCTACATGGGCCCCAACTGGCGCGAGGACCCGGACTGCCCCCGTGTGTTCGAGCAGACCGAGGCCATCTCCGACGCGGAGCTGTGGCGCACCCATGAGCGCCTGCGCGAACGCCTGATCGACTTCGTGCGCCATCGCCTGCACGACCAGCTGCTGGCGCGCGGCGCCAAGCGCAAGGAGCTGCAGATCGCCGAGGAGGTGCTGGACCCCCAGGCCCTGACCATCGGCTTCGCCCGGCGCTTCGCCACCTACAAGCGCGCGACCCTGCTGCTCTCCGACCAGGAGCGGCTGGTGAAGCTCCTCTCCGACTCGTCCAGGCCCCTGCAGTTCATCTTCGCGGGCAAGGCGCACCCCCACGACAACGAGGGCAAGAAGCTCATCCAGCAGCTGGTGCAGCTCTGCGAAACCGCCGAATGCCGCTACAGCATGGTCTTCCTGGAAGACTACGACATTGAGATCGCCTCCTACATGTACCACGGCTGCGACGTGTGGTTGAACACCCCGCGCCGCCCCCTGGAGGCCTGCGGCACCTCGGGCATGAAGGCCATGTGCAACGGCGTGCTCAACTTCTCCACCCTGGACGGCTGGTGGGCCGAGGCCTGGAAGCCAGACAACGTGCTGGGCTGGGCCATCGGCCTGGGTGAAGAGTACGAGGACGCCCAATACCAGGACTTCGTGGAGTCGCAGATGCTCTACAACGTCCTGGAGAACGAGATTCTCCCCACCTTCTACGAGCGGGGCCACGGCAACCTGCCGCGCGGCTGGATCCGCAAAATGAAGGAGTCCCTCAAGACCCTCGGGCCGGTGTTCACCTCCCACCGCATGGTGGAGGACTACGCCCGCGTGGCCTACGGCCCGGCCATCGAGAACTACAACCGCCTGGTCAAGTCCGACTTCGCCGCCGCCAAGGACCTGGCCCAGTGGCGCATGGAGATGATGACCAAGTGGTCGAGCCTGCAGGTGCGCAACGTTGCGGCCACGGATCCTGGGCAGGTGTTCGTGGGCGAGCCCATCGTGGTCACCGCGGAAATCAACCTGAACGGCATCCGCCCGCAGGACGTGCGCGTGGAGGTGTATTCCGGCCCCGTGGACTACGAGGGCAAGTTCACCCAGCGCGAGACCACAATCATGCAACCCAGCGACGCCACCCAGGACGGCTGGCAGGTGTTCCGGGGCGAGGTGATGCCCGTGGAGGCCGGCAGGTTCGGCTTCACCGTGCGCATCCTGCCGCACCACCCGCTGCTCCTGGACAGCCACTCGCTCGGGCTCATCAAGTGGGCGGACCAGGGGTAGGTGGCAGGCTCGGACCGGGCAACATGACCATCCGGCAATAATCCGGCGCGGGGCTTGTGGCCCCGCGCCGTTTTCGTTTAGAGCGGCGCGAGACAAGGAGTTCCCCCGATGCTCGAACACCTCCGGCGCCGCAGCAAGGCCGTAGGCCACGCCCCAGGCACAGCCACCTACATTGGCGTTGAGCGCGACACGCCCGTCACCCTCCAGATGATCACCTACGACGTTGGCAGCGTGGATTCCGTCAACCCCAAGCATCTGCGCGAGTGCTCCTGCTACGACAAGGGGCCGGGCGTTACCTGGATCAACATCGACGGCCTCCACGACGCCGCCGTGGTGAACGAGGCGGCCGATGTGTTCAAGCTCCACCCCCTGGTGGTGGAGGACATCGTGCACACCGGCCAGCGCCCCAAGATGGAGGATCTGGGCGAGTCCATCTTCGTCATCATCAAGATGCTCAGCTTCAACGAGAAGACGCGCAAGGTCGAGGACGAGCAGGTCAGCTTCATCCTGGGCCGCCACTACCTGCTCACCTTCCAGGAGCACGCCAACGGCGACGTCTTCGGGGAGGTGCGCAAGCGCATCATGAACCGCAAGGGCCGGGTCTGCAGCATGGGGGCCGACTATCTGCTCTACGCCCTGATGGACGCCGTGGTGGACAACTACTTCATCGTGCTGGAGCGCATGGGCGAGGAGATCGAGGACATCGAGGAGATGCTGCTCTCCGCGCCCAAACCCGCACACCTTGAGGCCCTGCACGACCTGCGGCGCGAGGCCCTGTTCCTGCGCAAGTACATCTTCCCCCTGCGCGAGGTGGTGGCCAAGCTGGAGAAGGGCGGCAACGAACTGATCGCCGACAGCACCATCTTCTACCTGCGCGACCTCTACGACCACACCATCCAGGTCATGGACACCGTGGAGACCTTCCGGGACATGCTCTCCGGCATGGTGGAGCTGTACCTCTCCAACATCAGCCTGAAGATGAACGAGATCATGAAGGTGCTGACCATGTTCTCCAGCTTCTTCATTCCGCTCACCTTCATCGCCGGCCTCTACGGCATGAACTTCAAGTTCATGCCCGAGCTGGAGTGGGAATACGGCTACTACGCCGTGCTCACGCTCATGGCCTCGGTGGGTGGGGGCATGCTGCTCATGTTCAGGCGCAAGGGCTGGATCGGGAAACGATCGAAATAGCAAACAGCTGGTAGAGAGGGCCGCGTCAAAGCGATTGTCAGCGCAGGGCCTTCTCGGCTACCCTGGAGCATGAGCTTCCGCAGTCATGCAGCATGCCGGGGGCTGGTGGCCCTGGTGCTCGCCCTGATATTGTGCGGCGCGTGGCGGCCTCCGGCCAGCGCCGGGCAGGCCCCTGCCCCGGAACAACCGGCCCCGGCCAGGCGCGTGCTGATCGCTTTTGCTGAGACCCCTGAATACCTGGCCTATCCCAACTTTCTGGCCAGCTTCAAATCGACCCTCGCCGAACAGTACGGGCTGCGCCCGGACTTCTCCATCGAATACCTGGCCATGGGCCGCAACACCCGGGACTCCGGCTACGCCGCGGACCTCAAACGCTTCCTGGCAGCCAAGCACCGCTTCGCCCCCCCGGATGTCGTGGTCTCCTTCGGGGGCACCGGAGCGGCGTTCATGCTGGCCAACGGGGCGGAGATCTTCCCCGGCAGTCCGCTGGTGGTGGGCGGCGCCACCATGGGCAGGGCGCCTGACACGCTGCCGCCAGGCGTCACCGTGCTGGCCACCAGCTACGACCCGGCCCAGGCCCTGCAGGCCATCCAGCACGCGCGGCCCACGGTGCGCAACGTGGCGGTGGTGATCGGGGCGTCCCCCGCCGAGCAGCGTCTGGCCCAGGAGTGGAAGGCGCGGCTCGGCAAGGGCATCCCGGACTGCTCCATCGAGTTCGTCTCCAACCGGAGCCTGCTGGAGACGCTCGAATACCTGAACCGCCTGCGCCCCGATTCGGCCATCCTGTTCCATTCCTTCTTCCAGGACGGCTCGGGGGCCGCTTTCCACCCCCTCACCGTGTTCCACCGCATCATCAGCGAGGCGAGAGCCCCTGTGTTCGTCACCCAGGACACCTTCGTGGGAGTGGGGGCCGTGGGCGGCTATGTCATCAGCAACAGGAACGCCGGGGCCGTCGCGGCCCGCGTGGTGGGGGAGATACTCTCCGGCAACGCCCAAGGCGGGGTGCGCGACGTGGACAACACCGAGTATCTGTACGACTGGCGACAGCTCAAACGCTTAAGCATCCCCGAATCCCGGCTGCCCTCAGGGAGCCGGGTGGAGCACCGCGAGCCCACCGCGTGGCAGACCTACCGCTGGCAGATCGTGGCCCTGGCCGTGCTGCTGGCGTGTCTCTTCAGCTACATCGTCATCCTGCATGTGGCGCGGGCCAGGCACCTGCGCATGCAGGTCGAGCTGGCCCGCAGCAAGAACAAGCTCCACGCCCTGCTGGAAGCCATGCCCTCGGCCATCATCGCGGTGGACCAGCATGGGCGCGTGAGCAGTTGGAACAGGGAGGCCGCGCTCCTGAGCGGAGTGCCCGAGGAGCGGGCCCTGGGCCTGCCCCTGCGCCAGGCCTTCCCCTGGCTGGCGGACCAGGTGGGTGGGATGGACGCGCGGCAACTGGCCAGCCAGTCGCAGCATATCGAGCGCGCTGATTTCCTCCAGGGCGAGGAGCACAGGTTCCTGAGCGTCTCCATGTATGCGGTGCTTGAGGGCGAGGCCCGCGAGGTGGTGCTGCGCGTCGACGACGTGAGCAGGCAGGTGCGCCTGGAAGAACTGATGATCCACAACGAGAAGATCATGTCCCTGGGGGGGCTGGCCGCCGGGATGGCCCACGAGATCAACAACCCCCTGGGCATCATCCTTCAGTCCGTGCAGAACGTGGAGCGCAGGCTCTCCCCCTCCTTCGCCAAGAACGGGCAGGCGGCCAGCGAGTGCGGCCTGCCGCTCGCCGCCCTGGACTGCTACCTGGAGCGGCGCGGGGTGGCCGTGGCCCTCCAGGACATCAAGGAGGCCGGAGCCCGCGCGGCGGATATCGTCCGCAACACGCTGGACTTCTCCCGCAAGGACGGGGCAGGCTGTGAGCCCTGCGACCTGGTGGCCCTGCTTGGCAACATCGTGGGTTTCGCCCAGAACGATTTCGACCTGGAAAGCAACTACGACATGAAGAAGGTGCGCCTGGTCTTCGACCACGGACCCGGCCCGGTGACGGCGCACTGCTCGCGCAGCCAGATCGGGCAGGTGTTCCTGAACCTGATCAAGAACGGGGTGCAGGCCATGGGCGCGGTGGAGGCCAGGGGCTATGTGCCCACCCTGACCATGACCGTTCGCGAGGACCACGACACCTGCTATGTGGAATTCGCCGACAACGGCCCGGGCATCCCGGAGAGTGTGCAGAAGCACATCTTCGAGCCCTTCTTCACCACCAAGAAGCCGGGCAAGGGCACAGGGCTCGGGCTTTCGGTCTCCTACTTCATCGTGACCCGCAACCACGGCGGGCGCATGAGCGTCGAATCAACGCCGGGCAAGGGGGCGCGTTTCGTGGTGGCCCTGCCCAAATTCCCCCGAGGCCGCCAGCAAGGAGCCGCCGGAGCGTAAGCCGTACTGGGACATACTCTGAACTCAGGAGGGCAGGATGAAAATCCTGGTCATCGACGACGATCCGGCGATCCGCACCAGCGTCCGGGATTTCCTGGAGGACTGCGACCGGGATGTGCTTCTGGCCGCCAACGGGCAGGAAGCCCTGGACCTGCTGCAGGCCCGCGACGACGTGTGTGTGGCCCTGGTGGACCTGAACATGCCGGTGATGGACGGCTACACCTTCCTGTCCAAGGCGCGGGAGAGCCGCCCGGGCCTGCCCACGGTGGTGCTCTCCGGCGTGGGGGTGCTCTCCGACGCCATGGACGCCATACGGGCCGGCGCGTGGGATTTCATCTCCAAGCCCATCCTCAATTTCGACGTGCTTCTTCATTCCATCTCCTCGGTGGAGGAGAAGGCCCGGCTGCTGGCCGAGAACAGGGCCTACCAGGAACACCTGGAGGACATGGTCCGCCAGCGCACCATACAGCTCGAGATCGCCAACGAGCGGGTGATCCACTGCCTGGGCAAGGCGGCCGAGTTCCGCGACAACGACACGGGGCATCACGTCATCCGCGTGGGCGAGATCGCCAGGATACTGGCCACGCACATGGGCCTGGACCAGGACTTCAGGCGCCTCATCCGCCTGGCCGCGCCCATGCACGACATCGGCAAGATCTCCATCCCGGACCAGATCCTGCTCAAGCCCGGCCCGCTCTCAGACGAGGAGTGGGAGGTGATGAAGCGACACACCATCCTGGGCTGCGAGATGCTGCACTTCAACCCGGAGGACGCCAAGCCCGGCTGCACCCTGGACCTGCTCAACCTGCTGGAGGGGCAGGACGACCTGATCTCCATGGCCCAGCGCATCGCCCTGTGCCACCACGAGCGCTGGGACGGCCTGGGCTACCCCCACGGGCTCAGGGGCGACGAGATTCCGCTGGAGGCGCGCATCGTCTCCGTGGTGGACGTCTACGACGCCCTGGGAAGCATGCGCCCCTACAAGAAGGCCATCCCCGAGGACGTGTGCAAGGCCAAGATCATAGGCGCGCGCGGGAGGTACTTCGATCCGGCAGTGGTGGACGCGTTCGAGCGCCACTACGACGAGGTGGCCGAGGTCAGGAGGAAATACCAGGACTGAGAAGGGGCGCGGGTCAGGGCTGCGCCGCGCCGTGCAGGCCCCGTGGGCGCCCGCCCGGGCCTCCGCCGGTCAGGGCGCGCAGGCGGCGCACCAGGCGGGTTGCGAAAGGCTCGCGCTCCACGAGCCCGGCCAGATCGGCGCGGCTCTCGATGCCGTGGTCCGCGAGCACGGATTTCCAGGAGCCGGGCTGGTCCCCGGCGAGGTCCTTGTGGGCGTGCCTGCCGGCCACGGTCAAAAGCGGCATCAGCCGCGCCCGGCGCACGCCGGATGCGGCCAGGCCCGCGGCGATGGCCCGGATGTTCAGCGGGTCCTGGGCGTCGGCGGCTTCAAGCACGCCGAGGCGCGCTCCGGGCAGGCTCAGGTGCAGGGCCTGGGCCAGGTGCCGGTAGAGCGACTGGGCGGCGTGGGTGGTGCCGTGGCCCATGAGCACCACCGCCTCGCCCGGGTCGGGCGGTTCCTGGGCGAGGCTCTCGCGCAGGGCCATGGCCACGTCGGGCGCGTCCAGCGGGGAGTCGAGCAGCGGCCCCCCTATGGCCACCTGGGCTCCGCAGCAGCCCGCCAGGTCCTCCAGGCTCCGGCACATGCGCCCGTACTCCTCCCCGGCGATGACATGCAGGGACAGCACCGCGACGTGCAGCGGCCCGAGCCTGGCCTGCCCGTAGAGGCCCGGAAGGATGCCCTCCAGGGGCTGGCCCTTCGAGCCCTGCGCCACGGCGTGGACTCCCGCGCGCCCCGAGGCCGTGTAGGCCAGCAGCACCCCGCACGTGGGGAACTCGCGCCCCACGCGGTCGGCGAAAGCCTCCAGGGCGGCGCGCGCCCCGGGATGCGAGGAGCCGTGGGCGGCCAGTATGCAAAGTGATTGGGGCATGGTCATAGCGGGTGAGTGCCTGTAGCAGACTTCCCCCCCGGAGCCAATGGCCGTTGACGCGCATCCCCCTCACACCCAGAGCATTCCCGGCCATCCCGCACGCGGCTTGCGGATCCTTGCCGGACTGCCCCTTGACAGGATACCCACGGGGGGTATTTTATACCCCATAGGGGTATGCGAAAGGGCAGGAGGACGTATGGATTGCGCATCGGATTGCGGCTGCGACAAGAAAATGTCGGCGCGGGTCAAGCGCATCGCGGGCCAGGTGGCGGGCATCCAGCGCATGCTGGAGGAAAAACGCTACTGCATGGACATCCTGAACCAGATCGCCGCCGTGCGCTCCGCCCTGGACTCCCTGGGCGTGGAGCTGCTCGGCAGGCACCTGGAGGGGTGCGTGCTGGGGCACGGCACCGGCTCAGAGCACGAGGCCGCCCGGCCCATGACGCAGCAGGAGCTGCTGGCGGAAGTCAAAACAGCGTTGTCCCGCTTCTTGAAGTGAGCGGGCGCACAATCAGGATACAAGGCTCACCCAAATGGAAAAGCGAACCCTGCCTGTCACCGGCATGCACTGCGCGGCCTGTTCGGGCCGCATAGAGCGCGTTTTGTCCCAGATGCCGGGCGTGGAATCAGCCGTGGTGAATCTGGCCTCCGAGACTCTGGACGTGCAGTGGGACCCGGCCAGGACCTCCCTGGAGGCCATTGCCGATCGCTTGGCCGGGCTGGGTTTCGGGCTGACCCTGCCCAAGCCAGCCGCCACCATCCGGCTGGCCATCGGCGGCATGCACTGCGCCTCCTGCTCCAGCCGCATCGAGAAGGTGGTGGGCGCCGTGGAGGGCGTGGACTCCATCCGGGTGAACCTGGCCACGGAGACGGGCGAACTGACGCTTTCACCCACCGGGCCGTCCCTGGAGATCGTCACCGCGAAGATCGCGGAACTGGGCTTCAGCGCCACGCCCCTGGCCGCCGAGGACGAGTCCGTCTTCGAGACGCAGCAGAAAGCCCAGGCCGACAGGCTGGAGGCCCAGCGCCGGGCCTTGATCCCCCAGCTCGTGCTGGGCGGGCTCGAACTGCTGGTGGCCATGGGACCCATGGTTGGGCTCGCGCTGCCGGGCTTCCTGGCCCCGGAGCACTCCCCGGCGGCGTATGCGCTCCTGCAGCTGGCGCTCACGGCCCCGCTCCTGTGGCTGGGGCGGCGCTTCTACCTGGACGGGGTGCCCGCCCTGCTGCGCGGCGGACCCACCATGGACTCGCTCATCGCCCTGGGCACGGGCGCGGCCTTCCTGGCCTCGCTGTGGAGCACCCTGGAGATCGTTCTGGGCATCAACCCGCACCATGCCGTGCATGGGCTCTATTACGAGTCCGCCGCGGTGATCGTGGCGCTGATCTCCCTGGGCAAGTATCTCGAGGCCCGCTCACGCTCCAAGACGGCCGAGGCCGTGCGGGCGCTCATGCGCCTTGCCCCGGAGACGGCCACCCGCATCGGGGCGGACGGGGCACAGACCGTCGTGCCCGTGAAGCAGGTGCGCCCTGGGGACACGCTGCTGGTGCGCCCCGGCGAGCGCGTGCCCGTGGACGGCGAGGTGATCGAGGGAGCCTCCGAGGTGGACGAATCCATGCTCACCGGCGAGAGCCTGCCCGTGGCCAAGAAGCCCGGCGACCAGCTGGCGGCGGGGACAATGAACGCCCTGGGCGCGCTGACCATGCGCGCGCTGAAGGTGGGGCGCGACACCATGCTGGCCCGGATCATCGCCCTGGTGCGCGACGCCCAGGGCTCCAAGGCGCCCATCGCCAGCCTGGCGGACACGGTGAGCCTCTATTTCGTGCCCATCGTCATGGCCCTGGCCGTTCTGGCAGGGCTGGCCTGGCTCCTGGCCGGGGAGGGCTGGGCCTTCTCCCTGCGCATCTTCGTGAGCGTGATGGTCATCGCCTGCCCATGCGCCATGGGCCTGGCCACGCCCACCTCCATCATGGTGGGCACCGGCCGGGGCGCGCGCCTGGGCGTGCTCATCAAGAGCGGGCAGGCCCTGCAGGCCGCCAGCGAGGTGGGGGCCGTGGTCATGGACAAGACCGGCACCCTGACCCTGGGCAAGCCCGTGCTCACCGACGTGTTGCCAGCGCCCGGCACCGCCGCCGAGATTCTGCTGGCCCACGCCGCCGCGGTGGAGGCCCTCTCGGCCCACCCGCTGGGGCAGGCCGTGGTCCAGGCGGCGCAGGCGCGCGGCCTGGCGCTGCCCTTCGCATCCGGCGCGCAGGCGACGCCGGGCAGCGGCGTGGGCGGCAACATCGGCGGCAGGCTGGTGCAGGTCGGGCGGCCCGGCTGGCTGGCCGGGCAGGGCGTGGAGATTTCGCCGGACATGCTTGCCGAGGGGGAGCGGCTCTCGGCCGAGGCCAAGACGCCGCTGTTCGTGGTCGAAGGGGGCAGGCTCCTGGGCATTCTGGCCGTGGCCGACGCGATACGCCCGGAGGCCCCTGAGACGGTGCGCCGCCTGCGGGAGATGGGCCTGCGCGTGGTGATGCTCACCGGCGACAACCAGCGCACGGCCGACGCCGTGGCCGCCCAGGCCGGGGTGGAGGAGGTCTCCGCCGAGGTGCCGCCCGAGGGCAAGGCCGCGCGCGTGGCGGAGTTGCAGGCCCAGGGCCTCAAGGTGGCCATGGTGGGCGACGGCATCAACGACGCCCCGGCCCTGGCCAAGGCCGACGTGGGCGTCTCCATGGGCACGGGCATCGACGTGGCCATCGAGACCGGGGACGTGGTGCTCATGCGCGGCGACCTGCGCGGGGTGCTCACGGCCATCGGGTTGTCGCGGGCCACGGTGCGCAACATCCGCCAGAACCTGTTCTGGGCCTTCGCCTACAACGTGCTGGGCATTCCGGTGGCGGCGGGGGTGCTGCACGCCTTCGGTGGGCCAACGCTCTCGCCCATGATCGCGGGCGCGGCCATGGCCATGAGTTCGGTGTCGGTAGTTTCGAACGCGCTCAGGCTGCGCTTCTGGAAGGGGTAGCCGCCTGAGAACGCGGTGCCCGCGCGCCGGACGCGAAGCGGAGAAGGGATTCAAAAGGGAGGAACTCCCTTTTGCCGCCGGAGGCATCTTCTTCTGAATACTACTCCAGCCAGACCGGCGCGTCCTGCGTACGCTCATCCCCGCTCGCGTCCCCGGTGTTCACCGTTCCGGCGGGCTCCACAAGCATGATGTGCACCTCTTCCGGGGCGTGGGGGCAGTGCTCCACGCCGCGCGGGATGGCCAGGGCCTGGCCTTCCTCCAGCCAGACGTCGCCGTCGCGGAAGCGGATGCACAGCCTGCCCTTCAGCACCACGAACATCTCGTCCTCGCGCTCGTGGGCGTGCCAGACGAAATCTCCCTGGATGCGCGCCAGCTTCACGTAGGTGTCGTTGACCTGCGCGGCCACCCGGGGAGACCACAGCGCGTCGATGGACGCGGTAGCGCCCTTCAGATCTATCGCCTTCATGGCCCGCTACCCCCTGGCCAGCGCCTGCTGGGCCTCTTCCTTCTTGCCCTGCTTCTCCAGCGCCCTGGCCAGCTCCTTCCAGAACTGCTTCTGCTCCGGGCGCAGTGCAGCGCTCTGCCTTGCCAGGGCCTCGGCGATGGCCGGGTCCTCCCCGGCGTCGAGGTACAACTTGGCCAGCAGGTTCATGGAGAAGGCGTCCTTGGGGTCGTGCAGCAGGGCCTGGTGCAGGTACTCGCGGCCCTGCTCGGTGCGGCCCAGGGCCAGGGCCACACGTGCCAGGTGGCGCATGGCCAGGCCCTTGCCGCCGGGCAGGGCGTTCACCTTCTCGTAGTATTTCCGGGCGTTGGCCAGCTTGCCGGACTCCTCGGCCATGCGGCCCAGGCGCAGCAGGCTGTACACGTCGCCGGGGTTGAGCTTCAGGCAGCGCTGGAAGCACTTGCGGGCCTGGGCCACCTCGCCCAGGCGGTGGCAGGCGTGGCCCAGGTTGTACAGGGCCATGGCGTTGCGCGGCTCCTTGGCCAGCACGCGCTCGAACTCGGCCTTGGCCTGGGCCATGCGCCCGAGCCTGGCCAGGCAGATGCCCAGGGAGTTGCGGGCCAGGCGGTTCTCCTCGTCGGCCAGCAGTGCCAGCTTGTACTCCTCCACCGCGCCGTAGACGTCGCCCAGGGTGAAGAGCCTGTCCGCGCTGATGGTCAGGGAGATGGAGTCGAACACGGCCAGCTTGTCCCGCCCGGGCAGCAGCAGGGAGTGGTCCAGGGCCTTGCGGCAATTCTCCAGCACGTCGGCCTTGCCGAAATTCAGGAAGGGATAGCCCGCCAGGCCCACGGCCAGTTGAAGGCCCAGGCGCTCCCGGGCGGCCTCCATGAAGGCGGCGAAGCGGGGACGCAGCTCCAGGGGGTCCACTCCGGGCAGGAAGAGGATGAGGCTGCCGGTGGAGAAGCGCCCGCCCTGCAACTGGTGGCCGAAGCACTCGCGGCACAGGGCCGTGACCTCCTGCACGCGGGCCTCGGCCGGGGAGGAGCCGGCCACGGCGCGCTCCTTGCCGGGCTCGGGCAGGCGCACCAGGGCCAGGCTGAACACGTTTTGCGAATCGCGGGCCTGGGCGATGTGGCGGATGAAGTCGCGGTGGCCCAGGAGCCCGCTGACCATGTCGCGCTGGGGCTGGGCCGGGGGCTGGTCCTCGGCGGCGAAGCGCTCCTCGCCCTCCTGGGCCATGAGCAGGCGGTCGCCGGGTTCGATGGGCCAGGAGGCGTCGGTGAGGTGCAGCACCTCCGCGAAGGAGACGTCCTCCTGGGTCTCCATGAGGATGATCTCGCCCTTGACCATGGCCGGGTAGCGCCCGGAGACGCGGGTCTCGCCGGAGCGGGCCAGCTGGTGCGCGCCCTCGAAGCGCGGCGACCAGACCAGGAAGCGCTGGCCCTCCTTGGCGTCCACGGCGCGGCCCAGGCTCACGGCCAGTCGGCCCAGGGGCAGGCGCTCCAGCACCTGGCCGCCTTCGCGCAGCAGCCGGGCGAAGCTGATGACCTGGTTGCGGCCCAGGTCCTTGGCGCAGGCCAGGGTCTTGCGGGCCTTCTGGATCAGGATGCGCGCGGCCTCGCCGGTGGGCGCGCCCAGCTGGCCGCCGTGCAGGTCCTGCGGGTAGAGGGCGAAGCCCGCGCTCACGGTCAGGCGGATGCGCTCGCCGTTGACGGGGTACTCGAAGACCTCCTCGGCCACGGCGGAGCGGAAATTCTCGGCCAGCTCCTGGCAGCGGGCCGGGGTGCCGCCGGGAAGCAGGACGGCGAACACGTCCTCGCCCAGGCGGGCGCAGAGGCTGTCCCCCGGGGCGATGGCGGTGAGCAGCGCGCCCACGGAGGCCAGCAGCTTCTCGCCGAAGAGGTGGCCGAAGCCCTGGTTGACCCAGGTGAAGAAGTCCACGTCGAAGAGCACCAGCCCGAAGCCGCCGCGCGCCTCGCCGGGTCCGGCCTCCAGGCAGCTGGCCGAGCCGGGCAGGATGCAGGCCTGCACCAGCTCGATCTCGCGCTCCAGGGCCTGGGTCAGGTGCTGGCGGTTGACCAGGCCGGTGACGGGGTCCGTGCGGCAGGCCTTGGCCAGGCGGAGGTTCTCCAGGCAGAGCGAGGCCGCCTGGTTGAGCACCGAGAGCGCCCCCTTGGAGGGCTGCGGCTTCACGCCCCTGGCCATGAACATGCCCATCAGCTCGCCCTCGTGCGTGAGCGGCAGCAGGAGCTTCTGCTCCCCGCGCAGGAACTCAGGCTCGGCAGGGCCGGGGCCGGTACCCGGGGGAGGGAAGTACAAACTGTAGGACTTGAAGCCCACGAAGGCCTGGAGGGCGTCCTTGAGGGCGTGTTCGCTGCCGATGAGGTCCTGCCGGGTGAGACGGACGCCCGCGAGGGGCTGAGCGGGGATGTTCTGGCGCATGGGCCACCATATAGGGCAGCCCCGCCGGTGACAAGCGCGGGCAGCGGGAGAGGGCCCCCGAAGGCGGGACGGCTTGCCCGGGGCCGGGGCATGGGCTATATGCTGGGGCGGAGCATACGCCATGGAACACAACCCCGTACTCGAAGCCATCCGCGACCGGCGCAGCATCCGGCGCTACAAGGCCGAAGCCATCCCGAGGGACGTCCTGCTGGCCGTGCTGGAGGCAGGGCGCTGGGCTCCCAGCGGGCTCAACAACCAGCCCTGGCGCTTCCTGGTGGTGCAGGCGGGCGACCCCCGGCAGGAGGCCCTGGCCGCGCACACCAAGTACTCCCACATCGTGCGCCAGGCGGCCGCGCTGTTCTGCGTCTTCCTGGACCGCGAGATCGTCTACAACCGCGCCAAGGATTTGCAGGGCGTCGGGGCCTGCCTGCAGAACATGCTCCTGGCCGCCCACGCCCAGGGCCTGGGCGCGGTCTGGCTGGGCGAGATCATCAACCAGGAGCCCCGCGTCACCCAGGCCCTGGGCCTGGACGAGCAGCGCCTGGAGCTCATGGCCGTGCTGGCCGCGGGCTGGCCGGACCAGAAGGGCTCCTCCGACCGCAAACCACTTGAGGATCTCCTGCTGGAGCCTCTTCCGTAAGGATATTCATGAAAATCGAGACGTTCGCCATCGGCCCCCTGGAAACCAACAGCTACCTGGCCCACGAGGGCTCCCTGGCCGTGGCCGTCGACGTGGGCGGCGACCCCAAGCCCATGCTGGCCAGCCTGGCCCGGAACAAGCTCACGCTCACGCACATCCTGCTCACGCACCTGCATTTCGACCACACCTACGGGGTGAGCGCCCTGCAGGCGGCCACCGGGGCCAAGGTGCTGGCTGGCGCTGGCAGCGACGAGCTCATGCGCACCGAACTGGGGCGCGGCGGGTTCATGGGCCTGCCCCCCGTGCGCGACTACAGCTACGAGACCATCGCAGAGGGGGAGTTCGAGGCCCTGGGGCAGGTCTGCCGGGCGCTGTCGACCCCGGGCCACGCGCCGGGCAGCATCACTTTCCACTTCCCGGCGGCGGGGGTGGCCTTCGTGGGGGACCTGGTCTTCTACCGCTCCGTGGGCCGCACGGACTTCCCCGGCGGCAGCCACGACGTGCTGGTGGACAGCGTGCGCCGGAAGGTCTTCACCATGCCGGGGAGCACGGTGCTCTACCCGGGCCACGGCCCCGAGACCACGGTGGATGACGAGCGCCTGCACAACCCTTATTTCAGCGACTTCGCGCGGTAGGCCGTAATGGCTCCCTCGGCAGAAGCGTTGATCCTGGCCTGCGGCCCCCGGGCCGGGGGCAACAGCGACATGGCCGCCGAACTGCTGGCCCAGGGGCTGGCCGAGGCCGGGGTTCCGGCGCGCCTGCTGCATCTGCGCGACGCGGGGCCGCTGCCCTGCGTGGGTTGCCAGGGCTGCTCCCGCGATGCGGGGTACGCCTGCCCGTTCATGGACCAGGACGGCGCTGAAGAGGTGTTCGAGCGGATCAAAGCGGCCCCGTTGCTGTTTTTCGCCTCGCCCATCTATTTCTATCATCTGCCTGGGCAGTTCAAGGGCTTCATCGACCGCTCCCAGCGCCACTACGAGGCCTGGGCCGCGGGCGACCTGGCCCTGCGCTCCCTGCCGCCGCGCACGGCCCATGCCTGCCTGGTTGCCGGGCGGCCGCGCGGGGAGAAGCTCTTTGACGGGGCGCTGCTCACGCTCAAGTATTTCCTGCGCACCTTCAACGTACGCCTGGGCGAACCGCTGACACTCATGGGCCTGGACGGCCCGGACGACCTGCGCGGCGATTCCGACGCGCGCGGGCAAGTGCTGGAATTCGCCCGCAGGGCCGCTGTCGGCGCTGGCCTGGGCGCTGGCCCGGCCGCGTGAAAGCCCTCGCCGCCCGGGCGCTCGGGGCGGCGCGCGCCCTGGCCGGGTGGCGCTGCCCGTGCTGCCTGGCCGCGCAGGAGCGCGAGGGGCTCTGCGCCCGCTGCGCCGGATTGTTGACGCCCCGCGCCAAAGGATACTGCCCCGGCTGCGGGGAACTGACGCCCGTCGCCGACCAGGAGCCCACCCTCTGCCTGCGCTGCCGGGAGACCCCCCGGCCCTGGGACGCGCTGGGCTTCTACGGGGCCTACGGGGGGGCGTTGCGGGAGTGCCTGCTGCGCTTCAAGTTCGGGGGCAGCCACTCGGGCCAGGCCTTTCTCACGGGGCTCATGCGCCAGGCCTACGAACTGCACCGCCAGCGCCCGGGCGGGATGGACCCGCGCGGGCCGGAGTTGGTCTGCGCGGTGCCCGTGCACTGGCGCAGGCTGGTCTCCAGGGGCTTCAACCAGAGCTTCGAGCTGGCCAAGGGCCTGGGCCGCGCCCTGGGCGCGCCCGTCCCGGCCGACGCCCTGCGCAAGGTCCGGGCCACAGGGCCGCAGAGCAGGCTCGGGGCCAGGGAGCGCGCCGTGAACCTCAAGGGCGCTTTCGAGGCGGACCCGGCGCTGGTTTCGGGCAGGCGCGCGCTGCTTGTGGACGATGTTATGACCACCGGCTCCACCCTGGAAGCGGCGTCCAAAGCCTTGCGCGGCGCGGGCTGCGCCAGAGTGGAAGTACTGGTTCTGGCGAGGGATGAAAAAATCGGGGGTTGACATTTCGGGGCTGTCTCCGTAAGTACGGCTTCCCCGTTTGCGGAGGTCTATCTACCATGTACGCTATTGTTGAGACTGGCGGTAAGCAATACCGCGTCGTTGAGGGCGCCAAGATCACCGTTGAGAAGCTCACGGCTGATGCCGGCTCCCAGGTGGCCCTGGAAAAGGTGCTGCTGGTTGGCGAGGAAGGCGGCCTGAAGGTCGGCGCTCCCTATGTGGAAGGCGCCAAGGTCACCTGCGAGGTTGTCGAGCATCTGCGCGGCCCCAAGGTGATCGTGTTCCATAAGTGGCGTCGCAACGACTCCCACAAGAAGACCGGTCATCGTCAGGATCTCACGACCCTGAAGATCACCTCGATCCAGGCCTAGGAGGAACACCATGGCTCATAAAAAAGCAGGCGGCAGTTCCCGCAACGGCCGCGACAGCGCCGGTCAACGCCGCGGCGTCAAGCGCTACGGCGGCCAGGTCGTCAAGGCCGGCAACATCCTGGTGCGCCAGTTGGGCACCAAGTTCCACCCCGGCACCAACGTCGGCCTGGGCAAGGATTTCACCCTGTTCGCCCTGGTGGACGGTGTGGTCAGCTACGAAAAGTACATCCGCAACCGCAAGGTCAAGACGCGGGTGTGCGTGGTTCCGGCCGCGGCCTAGCCAGGACGATCCCGCTCCCTGCGCGGGGCGGAGACAGATTGTTCACAGAACAGGCGACCCATCGGGTCGCCTTTCTGCGTTGTCCCGCTTCCATGCCGATGGCCTCCCTGGCCGACTGTTGAATGCCGGGGGCCGATCAGGTACGCTCTGAGCGTGCTGGCCCTGAATTTGCATTGAATTCCCCCCGGAAGGGAGAGCCATGGCGGACAAGGAACACAAGAAAATCATCATCAAGAAGGTGAAGAAGGGCGGGCACGGCGGCCACCATGGTGGCAGCTGGAAGGTGGCCTATGCCGACTTCGTCACCGCCATGATGGCCTTCTTCCTGGTCATGTGGCTGGTCAACTCCCTGCCGCAGGAGAAGCGCGAGCAGGTGGCGCAGTATTTCCAGTCCTTCAGCCTGTTCGACAACGGCGCTCAGCCCGGGCTGGTCCCCGCCACGGACCTCTCCCAGATCCAGCGGGAGAACAACCCCCCGGCAATCGTCCAGCCCATCAGCGAGAGCCCCGCCGGGGCCGCCAAGGAGAAGTCCGAGGCCGAGAAGATGGCCGAGGCGCTCAAGGACGCCGTGGAGACCAAGACGCCGGACCTCAAGCAGCAGGTCACGGTGAAGACAGAGGCCGACAAGGTGATCTTCGAGCTGGCGGAGGACGCCAAGGGCAAGCCCCTGTTCGCCCTGGGCAAGGCCGACCTGACCCCGGACGCCAAGCGCGTTTTGGAGGCCGTGGCCCCCAAGATGGCCCAGGCCGGAAAGGGCGCGCTGACCATCGAGGGCCACACCGACGCCTACACCTACGCGGGCGAACGCTTCACCAACTGGGAGCTCTCCACCGAGCGGGCCTCGGGCGCGCGGCGCGTGCTGGAGAAGGCGGGGGTGTCGGGCGAGGCCGTGGGCATGGTGGCGGGATTCGCGGCCACGCGGCCCATGGTCCCGGCCAACGTGTACGACCCTAAGAACCGCCGCATCCGCCTGGTGCTGGAAGTGCCCAACGCCAAAAAGAGCCCCGAGTCCGGTGCTCAGGGCCAGGGCGCGGGCGGCCAGCCGGCGGACGCCAAGGCCAAGAAGGGCCCCGGCAACATGTTCGTGGAGCCCGAAGCTCCACCGCCGCCCCCGGAATCGCCCATCCCCCAGGATAAAAGGGAAATTCTGGACCGGCAGATCGAAAGGCTATACGACGAGCAAATCAAGGGCAAACCCTGAACGAGGATACTGAAGCGTCATGTTCGCCATCATCGGCATAGTCATGGTCCTTGGCTCGGTCATCCTGGGCTACACGCTGGAGAAGGGCAATTTCGGCGTGCTCTGGCAGCCCGCCGAACTGGTGATCATCTTCGGCGCGGCCTTCGGCTCCATGGTCCTGGGCTCGCCCAAGGAAGTGGTCATCGGGGCGCTCAAGGGCATCGGCGGGGCTTTCAGCTCCTCCAAGTGCAGCAAGGCCTTCTTCCTGGACATGCTCATCATGCTCTCCATGCTGTTCATGAAGATCCGGCGCGAAGGCCTGGTGGCCATCGAGAAGGACATCGAAGGCCCGGAATCCAGCCAGATATTCAGCGGCTTCCTCAAGAACAAGTCCAACAAGTTCATCGTGGATTTCGTCTGCGACACCATGCGCGTGTTCTCCACCGTGAACATCGAGCAGCACGAGTTCGAGAACATCATGGAGGCCGACATCGAGGCCTACGGCCACGAGGCCGTGGCCCCCGCCGGCGCGGTGAACAAGATGGCCGACGCCCTGCCGGGCCTTGGCATCGTGGCCGCGGTTCTCGGCGTCGTCATCACCATGGGCTTCATCAGCGAGCCCCCCGAGGTCATCGGCCACCACATCGGCGCGGCCCTCGTGGGCACCTTCCTGGGCGTTTTGATGTGCTACGGCATCATCGGCCCCATCGCCGCCAACATGGAATGCAAGGCCAAGGACGGGGAGCACTGCCTGATCGTGGTCAAGTGCGCCCTTGGGGCCTTCGTGGGCGGCAACCCCCCGCCGGTGGCCCTGGAGGCCGGACGGCGCGCCATACCCAATCACCACCGCCCCAGCTTCGCCGAGCTGGAGGAGGCCGTGAAGGCCTCCAAGGGCAAGTAACCGGCCGCGACATACCGAGGGATCATGTCCGGGGAAATACGGGTTCTGCTGGCCGAGGACGTGCCCATCCTTCGGGCTGCCGTGGCCTCCATGCTCTCGGCCTGCCCTCGGGTCCGGCTTTCGGGCGAGGCCGGGGACGGGGCCGAGGCGGTGCGCCTGGCCGGGGAGCTCGGGCCGGACGTGGTGCTCATGGACCTCTCCATGCCCGTGCTGGACGGGCCCGAGGCCATCGCCCGGATCAAGCGGGCCGCGCCCGGCACGGCCGTCCTGGCGCTCACCGCCCATGACGATCCGGCTCTCATCGTGCGGACCTACATTGCGGGTGCGGACGGATACCTCCTCAAGGACATCACCTCAGACGAGCTCTGCCAGGCTCTGGCGCGCGCGGCGGCTGGGCAGCCCACACTCGGGCGCTCCGGCGCGGCGGCGCTGCTGGGCGCCCTTGAAGGCGGGGCGCGGGGGCTGAACGAGCCTCAGCGCGACCTGCTGGAGTTCATGGCCCAGGGCATGACCGAGGCCGAGGCCGGGTCGCTCCTGGGCCTGGGCCAGGCGGGCACGGCGGAGCTGATAAGCGGGGTGCTGCGGGTGTTGCGCGAGCTGCGCGGCTAAGGGCCTCAACGTCCGTCGCGGCCCTGGGCTTCGAGCTTGACCAGGATGTCGTGCAGTTCCAGTACGGCCACCAGGGCCTCGTCCGGGTTCAATTCCTGGGCGGCGCGTTCAAGGCGTGCGCCAATCTCGTTGACCTCCCCCACGTCGAAGGCCATGGACGTCCCCTTGATGTCGTGCCCGGTGCGGGCCACGCCGTCGAAATCGCCAACGGCGAGCAGCCTTCGGGCGGTCTCCGTGCGATCCCTCAGAAAAACCAGGAGATCCTTCATCAAGGGGGGTAAGCGTATGGCTCCGGGTTGGGCTGGTTGCTTCGATCCTCCTCCGTCGGCCTTGCGGCTGTGGCGCTCCACCAGTTCCTGCAGGACCCCCAGCGGCACGGGTTTGGCCAGGTAGTCGGTCATGCCCGCCTCGATGAAGCGTTCCCTGTCGCCCCGCATGGCGTAGGCCGTCAGGGCGATCACCGGCATCAGCGCCACATCCTCGCCGCATTCCCCTGCGCGGATGCGGCGCACCGCCTCCAGGCCGTCCATCCGCGGCATCTGCACGTCCATGAACACCAGGTCGAATCTCTCCTTGCGCAGCGCCTCCAGGGCGGCCACCCCGTCCTCGGCGGCGGCCACGCGGTGCCCCAGGGAGGCCAGGAATTCCTGGAACACGTGCAGGTTCATGGGGTTGTCCTCCACCACCAGGATGCTCAGGCTGCACTGCCCCGGTCCCGTTTCCGCGACCGTGGGGGACTGGTCCTCCTCGCCTTGCGCCGCAAGGCCGAAGCGGGCCGTGAAACAGAAGGTGCTGCCCGCGCCCGGCGTGCTCTGCGCCCATATCCTGCCGCCCATCAGGGCGGTGAGCTCCCTGCAGATGGCCAGCCCGAGCCCCGCGCCCTGGAACCGCTTGGACAGGGTGGAGTCCACCTGCCTGAAGCTGTCGAAGACGCTCTCCAGCTGATTGGGAGGGATGCCGATGCCTGTGTCCTCAACGCAGATCTGCAACTCCACATAGGTGTCGGTGGTGCGCAGCACGTTTGCCTTGAGGGCGATGTGCCCCTCGGCGGTGAATTTCAGGGCGTTGCCAAGCAGGTTGGAGACCACCTGCCCCAGGCGCACGTGGTCGCCCACGAGCTTGGCCGGGATGTCGGGCCCCAGGCTCACGTCGAGGGCCAGGCCTTTGTCCCGGCAGAGGCCGCGGAAAGTCTCCAGCACCCCCTCCAGGGTTTCGCAGGGGTTGAAGGGGACGCTCTCCAGGGTGAGTTTGCCCGCCTCCACGCGGGAGAGGTCCAGCACGTCGCCGATGATGGCCAGAAGGGTCTTGGCGCTCTCGGCGATCATGCGCAGGTGGCGTGAGGTCTTGGCCGCATCCGTCTGGCGTTGCGAGAGGTCGGCCAGACCCAGGATTGCGCTGATCGGCGTGCGGATCTCGTGGCTCATGTTGGCCAGGAAGTCGCTTTTGGCCCTGCTGGATGCCTGGGCCTGCTGGTGGGCGGCGAGCAGGCGGCGCTCGTCCACCTTGCGCTGGGTGATGTCCATCACGGAGATGATCACGTGGCGGAAGTCGCGCTCGAAGCCGGGCATGGCGCGGGCGTCCGCCACGACGTGGCGCTCCTCCCCGAGAAGGTTGGTGAAGGATGTCTCAAGGCTGAAGCCGCCAGCGCCCGAGCGCAAGCCGGAGAACATGGCCGCGAAAAACTCCCCGCCGCCGGGCATGTTGATGGTGTGAAGGCTCTGCAGCAGCTCATAGCGGTTATGGGCGCCAAGGAGTTCCAGGGCCGCCGGGTTCGCGTCCAGCACGCGGGTCATGCGGACGCATTCGGCCGAGAGGTCGGGGTTTGACTCCATGAGCCTGGAGTAGTCTTCCAGGGCTGCCATCTCGGGGGTGCGGGAGAGCTCGGCCAGGGCGGAGAAGTCGCAGTCCAGGAAGGCGATGGGCGAGCTCATGAACAGGCTTCGGTAACGCAGCTCGCTGCCGCGAAGCTTGGAGTTGGCGGCTTCCAACGCTGCGGTTCGCAGTTGGACGCGCTCCTCCAGCTCGCGGTTGAGCTCCAGCAGCTCCGCCCGGGAGGAGGCCAGCTGCCGCGCGGCGTCGTCCTGGGCGGCCCAGGCCGCGTGCAGCTCCGAGAGCCCCTTGTCCAGTGCTTCAACCGTGCGGGCCCAGGTCCGGGCCAGGTCGCCCACCTCGCCGGGGTGCTGGAGGGCCAGATCCTCAAGGGCGAGCCGGGTGGGTTCAAGGCCGCCCGGGCGCGGCCTGAAGGAGTCCACGCATCCGGCCAGGTCGTTGATGGGCTTGGCTATCCAGCGGGCCGCGCCCCAGGCCATGAGCATGCCGGTCAGAAAAACGCCGACGATGGCCAGGATCTGGTCGCGGGCCAGGGCCATGGCCGTGTCGGTGAGTTCGCCGTTGTCCATGACGAGCCCAAGTCGCCATCCGAGACTGTGGAGTTGGACCGTGAAGGCCGCGTATTCCAGCCCGTGGTCGCTCCAGTGCAGGTGGGTGGGGTTGTCCGGCCCGGAGCTGACGGTGCTGATATCATGCATGACGGACGTCATGGCCTCGCGCAGGGGTTTGGGCGGAGCCAGCAGGAAGGAACCATCCTGGTCGAGCAGGAAAATGCGCCCGGTGCGGCCTTGCTGCACCAGGGAGAGCGTGGCCACGGTCTCGTGGATCATGGAATTGCGGTAGTCCTGGAAGCGCTCCTCCAACTGGCCGTAGGGGATGCTCACGCCCACGTGCCAGCCCCAGGGCTCGAACACCTCCGCGCAGGCCAGGTGTTTGTCAGTGCGCGCCTGTTCGGCGGTGGGCCACCAGATCAGCAGCGAACCTGCCCCGTCACGTTCGAACAACGCCGTCCGGTAGGGCTTCTGATCGGTGTCGCTGCCGCCCATGATGCCTGCCCAGTCCTTCCCGGCGAGGGACGCGTCGGTGTGGGCGAGGCCCTTGCCGTCGCGGTCGGAAATGAAGATGTTCACGCCGGAGACGGCGCTGGCCTTGGCCGCCTGGGCCAGGGCCGCGTCGATCGCGTTCTGGGGGCTGATGATGCCGGCGCGCAGCTCCTCGTTCTCCTGCTGCAAGCTGGACATCATGAGGCTCAGGTGGCGGCTGAGGGCATGGCGCTGGTCCTGGAGGGTGTCGCGGATGCGTTCCTTCACGTCGGCGTCGCGCTCCGCGATGAACAGCGATGAGACCTTGAGCCTCACGGCGGCGCTCTGCTCCTGGTCCTCAACGAGCCTTGTCTTGAGGGAGTAGCCGGTCACAGCCATGGCCACGGCCAAGGTGAATGTCGTCAGCGCCGTGACAAGAAGGAACACCTTGCCGTGAAGCGAGACCCTCATGCGAGGCCCTCCAGGGATTTCATCCCGTCGCCAGGCCCATGAACAGGGCTTCCAGGGTCGGCATCAGTTCACCACCATGGTGTTCATCACCCCAGGCCGGTGGAAATAGAACTCCACCCTGCGGTTGAGGGCGTTGCTGTCCGGGTCGAAGGCGGGCACCAGGGGCAGAGTGTCCCCGTAGGAGACGGCGCGCACCCGGTTGGGGCTTATGGCCGAGTCCTTGAGGATGGCGCGCACCACGGCCCCGGCCCGGGCGCCGGAGAGCTCCCAGTTGGAGGGGAAGGGGCCGGATTTGTACTCGTCGGGCGTGGCGTGGCCGCGCACCATGAGGTTGAGGTTGAAGGAGCGCAGCACGTCCTGGACTTCCTTGACGATCTTGGCGGCCTCCGGGGTGATCTCGGCGGAGCCAGGCCGGAAGAGGCTGTCGTTGTTCACGCGCAGGAGCACGCCCTGGTCGTCGCTGCTCACGCCGGAGCTGCGCTTGAGGTAGGGATCCTCGGTGATGATCTTCTTGAAGCGCATGGCGATGGTGTAACGGGCTGCCTGCTCTTCGGTGAGGGCCTGGGGTTTGGCCGTTGTGGATCCCATCACCGGGGAGTTGGGGTCCTGCATGGAGACGGCGGGGCTGGTCTCGGACTTGAAATAGGTCTCCAGCGCCTTCTGCACGTCCTTGGGCACCATGTTCATGATCCACATGAGCAGGAAGAAGGCCATCATGGCCGTCACGAAGTCGGCGTAGGCCACTTTCCAACTGCCGCCGTGGTGCGCCTGGTGGCGGCGGGACGGCCTGGGTGAGCGCGATGAACCCTTTGACATGGCTCAGCCCCCGCGGATGATCTGCTCGAGTTCCTCGAAGGTGGGCCGGTAGATGTCCGGCACGGAGCGGCGGCCGAACTCCAGGGCGATCATGGGGGTGGCGCCGTGGGCGGTGGCCGAGATGGTGGCGCGGATGACCCCGAAGAACGCCTCGCGCTCCTGGCTGCGGTTCTCCAGCTTGGTGGCCATGGGGCCCACGAAGCCGTAGCAGAGCAGCACGCCCAGGAAGGTGCCCACGAGCGCCGCGCCGATGGAGTGGCCCAATTCGTCGGGCGGCGCGGTGATCTTCTGCATGGTCAGCACCACGCCCAGCACCGCCGCCACGATGCCCAGGCCCGGAAGGGACTCGGCCACCTTGGAGATGTTCTGGGCGGGCAGGGCGGTCAAGGCGTGCATGGACTCGATGTCCGCGTGCATGATGCCCTCGATCTCGCCGGGTTCGCCCGTGACCAGGTAGACGCGGAACGTGTCGCAGATGAAGCGGATCATCTGCGTGTCGTTCTTGATGTTCTGGTGCCCTGTGAAGATGGCGCTGGCCTCGGGGTGCTCCACGTCGCGCTCCACGCTGGCCAGCCCTTCGCGGCGTATCTTGATGAGCAGCCTGGCCAGCAGGCTCAGAAGCTCGACGTACTGGACCTTGGAGTAGTGCTTGCCGGAGAAGACCTCGCCCAGGTGGTGCAGCACAAGCTTGAGCGAAGTCTTGGTGGACGCGATCAGCAGCGAGCCCATGGCCGCTCCGCCTATGACCAGCAGCTCCGCCGGCTGGAGCAGTACGCCGAACTTGCCCCCTGCGATCCAGTAGCCGCTGGCCACGCAGCCGATGACGACCAGTATGCCAAGTATCGCGATCATTTCGATTCCTCATTGATGCCAAGGCCGGCGCCGCCTGCGGAGGCGATAACGTACGACAGTTCGGCAAGCAGGTTGTCCAGATCGAGGCCGTTGCGGGCCTGTCCGGGGTGGGCGAAGCCGCCCCGCGAGAGGTTGTCGCACCAGTGGGCCAGGGCCGAGACGCCGCAGACCTGGGCGTCCAGGAACTCCAGCGCCTTCTCCATCCGGGAGCCCACGGCGAAGCGCACGAAGCGCGTGCCCAGGAAGAGCGCGTCCTCGCGCCGGACCACGCGCACGATGCGGTTGCTGGTGAACACCGAGAGCACGCCGTAGGGCTGCTCCACGGATGGGTCCCACAGCTTGAGATAGATATGGCAGGCGGCGGCCTCCACGAGGGCCTCCACGCCGGGAAGGGAAGGGTCGACGCACAGGCCGAGCCCCTGGATGGAGATGTCCAGCAGGCGCACGGCCGCTTCCTCGCGTTTGGCTTGAAGGAGCAGGGGCGCGCCGAGCCCGGTCAGGCCGAGGCGGAGCGGAGACAAGTCCGCACAGGGCCATACGGCCATCTGGCGGACGTAGTGGGCGGGAACGCCGATGCGGAAGTCAGCCCTGCGGTTGTCTGAGGTCACGTACGGGCTCCAGCGCGCGGGATGCGCGTCGTGGGAGCGGTAACATGCTGAAAACGCGTCGCGCAAGGCGCATATTGGGCTCCGGGCGAAATTCCCTCCTCCCGGGCGGGGTTGCATAAGGGGGGGCTTTGCCGTAGAGAAAACGGCGCGAAGACGCTTCCGGCCAGGAAAAAGACGCATCTTTCCCGTTGTCACGCCTTTTTTCAGCTCAGAAACGCCTGAGCGCACCTGGCCCCTGCACAGCGCTCGCCGTAGGGCCATGATCCAAAACACCGCCAAGCAGATATCCGCGCGCAACGTGCTGGAAGGGCTCCGCCAGGGCCTGAGCCGGTTTTCCGGCCCGAGCAGGGCCGCGCTCATCATGGCCGAGACCGCGGATTCCCCCCTCACCGTGCACGACCCCGGCAGGCTGTTGCGCGGCCACGAGCCCAAGCTGCAAAAGGTCTTCCTCGAGGACACATCCTGGCGGGACAACGCCCCCGACACCAAGGCCATGAAGCCCTTCGGCCAGACGGCCTGGGTCGATCCGCTGCACCTCACGGGCCTGATCTGCGCGGGCGGCTACTCCCAGCCGCTGTTCTACCAGATATGGTTCACGGAGCTGCACCCCAACATGTGCTCCACAGGCCCCACCCAGCGCTGGCTGGAGCACGCGGTCTGGCTCCTGGCCCACGATTTCGCCTCCGAGGGCGCGTTCTTCACTTCGGCCTCCAAGCACGCCCTGGAGGCCTTCGAGCAGCACGCCGTACGCAACCACCTTTTCGCGGAGATGAGCCGCGAGCTGGGCAGGCCCCCCCAGATGCCGCTCTACCCGATCCTGGAAGCGGTGCTCAACGTCTCCACCACCCGGGAGGAGGGTCAGCGGCCGCTGGGCAAGATGATCTTCATAGAGCCCGCCGACGCCGACCAGGTGCCCTGGCTGGTCCGCTTCCCCGAGAGCGAGCGCCCCTACCTGCGCAACGCCAAGCACGTGCGCAAGCTCCTGCTGGCCGTGGAGCGGTCCCTGCGCCGCCTGGTCAGCGACGGCGAACGGGTGCTTGGCATCAGCGGCCCGGTGAACATGCTGCCCTGCAGGCTCACGGCCGACTTCCAGGACCGTTTCGGCTTCCTGCGCCTTGGGGGCCGCCCTGTGTGCAGCTTCGTGGACGGAGCCTACCACTCCACCACGCGCAAGCCCAACCTGGTGGTGCTCGAAGAGGCCCTGCTCGAGAGCGAGGCCGGGCCGGATGAGGGGCACGACCTCTACCAGATCGTCTGCTCCATCGTGGACGAGGCCCGCAAGGAGGGCTTCGGCTGCACCCTGCTGCTGGACCCCAAGAGCTCCCTGACTCCGCTGGCGGGGCAGCACATGGCCCCGCCCCTCTCCCTGCGGGATCCCCACCACCTCGACCTGGCCAAGTCCCTGGCCAAGCTCGACGGCGCCCTGCACATCACCGGCGGGGGGGACCTGTACGCCTTCGCCTGCCTGCTGGACGGCACCAGCGTCGGCTCCGAGGACCGCTCCCGGGGGGCTCGCTTCAATTCCGCCCTGCGCTTCACGGCCATGCACCCCGGAGTGTTGGCCGTGGTCGTCTCCGCGGACGCGCCCGTGTTCTGCTTCCAGGACGGGGTGCAGCTCAACGCCGTATGCGAGCTTCAGCACGACTGCGAGCTGGACCTTGACCCTCCCACCCTTGAAAAATGGCTGGAGGGGCAATAGCCGTGGCTTCGTCGTATGTGCTTTTCCGGCGTACCGCCGACGGCAGGCTCCGCCACGGCCTGCGCGTCCCCTGCTGGCTGCCCTGGGCTTTTCTTGCCCTGGCCGCGGCAGGAGCCGCGCATCTGCTGCTGCGTCTGCCGGAGATCGGACAGCTGCACCTGCTGCGCATGAACGTCCAGGCCGCCAGGCAGGAGCGCGCCCAGGAGCGCGCCGCGCTGCTGGCCCTCAACGAGCGCCTCTCCAGGCTGCGCCAGGATGTCGAGCCCGTGGCCGGGCTCAACGGCAAGCTGGCCTCCGTGACTGGCCTGGCCGGGGCCGAGGCCCAGCAAAGGCCTATGGGCAGCGCCGGCATAGTGGAGGGCGGCGTGGGCACCGAGCGGCGCCTCGCCCGCCAACTGGCGGCCCAGGCCCGCGCCCTGGTGGAGGAGGTTGCCTTCCAGGAGGGGAGGCAGCGCCAGTTGGCCTCCATCCTGCGCGAGCGCGCCCTTGAATTCGCCGCCAGGCCCTCCATCTGGCCGGTGCGCGGCACCATCAACTCCGATTTCGGCTACCGCTACATGGCCCGCTCCCGCGAGTATCACAAGGGAGTGGACATCGGCGTGCCTTACGGCTCGCAGATCGTGGCCCCGGCCGACGGCAAGGTTGTCTCGGTGGGCTACGAATCCGGCTATGGGCTCATGGTGGTCATCGAGCACCGCCACGGGCTGAGCACCGTCTACGCCCACCTCAAGTCCGCCGAGGTGGAGGAGGGCGACGAGGTCAAGCGCGGCACCCCCATCGCCCACTCGGGCATGAGCGGGCGCACCACCGGCTCCCACCTGCACTATGAGGTCCGCCAGGCCGGCAACCAGTTGGACCCCATGAACTTCATGCTCAATTAAGCTTTTGTCACCTTGCGCGGAAGCGATGGACGCCCATGCGCCGCCTCGGATAATGTCCTGTTTTCAAACGGACATCCTTCCATACGCATAGGTTCACATGATGAAGAAAATTCTTTTGGCGTCCGCCCTGCTGTTTGTGCTCGCTGGGTGCGGGAAATACGAAGTCTACGAGCGCAACATGCATTACGTCACCTCGGAAACGCTCCAGGCCGAGAAATCCGCCGTGACGGAGCGCTACGAGAAAGCCAGGGCCGAGCTGACCCGCGCCGAGGCCACCGGCAACTTCGAGGTGATCCGCCCCGCCGAGGCCAACTTCAGGGACGCGCAAAAACAGCTGAAAGTCATCGAGGACGAGGAGCGCCGCCGCGCGCGCGGCTGGTAGGACTGCAACTCAGGCTCGCAACGATGAAGGCCCGCTTCGGCGGGCCTTCTGTTTTTGGTAGGTCCGGGAGGAGAAGAGCCTCCGGCGGGCAGAGAGGGCGCTGCCCTCTCCGCACTCTCCCGCCAAAGGAACTTCGTTCCTTCGGAATCCTTCTTCGCTTCGCGTCGCGGGCGTCAATCTCGGCACTGGGGGAGGCTCGAGGTGATTGGCGAAAATGGATTGGAGTCTTGCCGTCCATCCAAGGCCACCCGGCAAGATGATACGGTTCATCGCGGAGATCTGAAAATTGAGCGGCAGATCGACGCGAAGCGGGATGGGAGTCCAGAGGGCCGAAGGCCCTTTGGCCGCCGGAGGCGCTCCTCCCGTCTCATTCCCTCAGGCGTACCTGCGCCGCATCACCTTCAGCACAGCTTTCATCCGGTGGGTGTAGTCGTGCTCCGCCAGCACGCGGCGGCGGGCGGCGCCGGCGATCCGTTGCCGCTCCCCGGGGTGGGCCAGGTAGTGCCGGGCCATGCCCGCCACCTCGCCGGGGTGACCGTAGCAGACGACCTCGACGCCCGGCTCGAACAACCCGGACAGCTGCTCGCGCTCGTCCGTAAGCAGGAAGGCCCCGCAGGCGGGCACGTCGAACACGCGCTGGTTCACCGCGCCCTTCATCTGCAGGCTGGTGGCGTTGAAGTTCAGGCCGCTGCCCGCGTAGAACCCCGGCAGGCCGCGGGCGTAGTCCAGCGGTCCGGCCAGACGCCAGTCCGATCCGGGCGAGGGGGGCGGCAGCAGCGTCCGCCAGCCGTCGTCCCCGGCCAGCAGGGGGCCGCAGGGCAGCAGCGCGCGCACCCGCTCCAGGCGGTAGAGCCGGGTGGCCTCCCAGGTGAGCAGCTGCTCCAGGTCCAGCCGGGGCTGGCCCGGAGGCAGGGCCTCCCAGGCGGCGGACAGGGCCGGGGCCTCGGCGCGCATGAACTCCAGGGCCGAGCGCGCCGGGGAGGCCGCGAAATCCGGGGCCAGGGCCAGGGCCAGGTCCCGGGCCTGGCGATGGCGGGAGAGGCTGCGGCGCAGGCGCTCCACGGGCCGGAGCATGGAGTCCCCCACAAAGCTCGCGCCTCCCTCGGGAGCGTGGGCGGGCGCGGGTGAGGCTGCGGCGTCCGGGCGGAAGAGCGATGTGTCTGTGGCCAGGGGCAGGTAGCGCACGTTCTCGAAGCCCTGGGCCTCCAGGGGGGCAACGGTGTCCGCGTCCCAGGTGAAGACCTGGCACCAGGGGCTTGGCTGATTGGGGAAGTCGTGCAGGATGAGGCGGGGGCTGTCCACGAACCAGGAGGCCAGGGGCAGGGCCATGCGCCCGAATATTTCCAGGAGCGCGCCCCGGCTGTCCAGGCCCAGGTGGTTCACGGTGACGGCGAAGTCCGGCGAGAAGGCCGCCACGGCTCCCAGCAGGGATTCCACGAAGGCGGTGCTGCCCAGGCCGCCTTGGGGCAGCTCGAGCTGATGGGAGGGCCAGCCCAGCCGGTCGCAGGCCGAGACGATGTCGCGCTGAAGAAAGTAGCCGCTGGTGAAGATCAGCACGCGCGGCGCCGCGTTGCGGAAACGCGGCCTGCGCACCCGCGCCCAGAAAGAGTCCGCTCCGGGCGGGGGGGCGGTCGGGGAGCCGGAAACAGCGGCGGCCGCCGGGACCTCTCCCGGAGGCGCGGATGGAACTGCTGGCATGGCGCCGATCAGCGCGAGGACTTGCTTTTGGTCTTGTGCGGCTCGGCCTTCTGGGCCTTGTCCGCCTCGCGTTTCTTCTGCAATTCTGCAATCTTGGCATTGAGGGCGTCCACCTGCTGCTTCTGCTGCGCCCCGGCCTTCTGCATGCGCTGTTCGCACTGGTTCTTCAGGTCGGCCTCGCGGGCGGCCATGTCGTCCTTGATCTTCTTGATCTCGGCCTCCTGGGCCGCGATGAGCTGGTTCTTGGCGGCGATCTGCTTCTTGAGATCGTCGCTGGAACAACCGGAGAGCAGCAGGGCGGCTGCGAATGCGATCAGGATGCTTCTCATGGCGTACCTACTTGTTTTTCTGCGTCAAAACGCCTTGATCGTAGACCTCGTCGCGCACCAGTTTGCCCGAGGCGTCGAATTCGCGGAGCGGTCCCTGGAGCTTGCCCCCCTGGAAACCGACCTCGGAGCGGAGCTTGCCGTCCTCGTCCCAGAGGCGCGCGCGTTCGGAGAACTTCCTGCCGCCCCGGAAGACGGCGACGGTCTCCTCCTCCAGGCGGCCGTTCTCCTGGTAGCGGCGGATGGTCCAGGTGTCGGCGGCCACCGCAACCTCCTCGGCGAGCTGCCCGCCCTCATACCAGAGCTTGCTGCTTGCCAGCTTGCCTCCCTGGTAGTGGGCCTCCAGACGGGGCTGGCCGGACTGGTGCAGGTCCTGCACGAGGCCGGTGTAGGGCGCGCTCTCCCCAGACCTGTAGACCAGTCCGCCGCGCTCTTCCATCTCGTAGGGGGAGGCCCCGGACTGGGCGACCGCCACGGACAGGGACCAGCCCACGGCCGCTATGGCCAGCAGTACTGCGAACAGGATGCGCATCCCTGACGTATTACTCCCAAGGGGATTTCGCTGGCAAGAGCCAAGCCCTGCTTGCTTTCGATCCGCGTTGACATTAGCGTGCTTTCCGGCATGGAGCCATCCGTGACCATGAGGAGTCAACAAGTTCATGATCGTTCCCAAGGTGCATAAACGAGAGAAGTCCACCTCGTTCTTTTCGCCCCACCGCAGCGACCTCGTGGTGGTGGGCATCTGGATTCTGAGCCTCGTCCCGGCGTTTCTGATCTCGGTGTTCAAGAAGGATCCCCTTTACGCCTCGATCATCACCGTGGTCATCCAGTTCCTGGCCTCGTTCGGGTCCATCACCCTGTTCGGCGTCATCAGCCAGCTGATCTGCTACCGCTACGTTGAGTCCTCCAAGGTGCACGACCGCATGATGGACGGCCTGTTCTACGGCTTCCACGCGGGCATGGTCGCCTGGATACTCTACGCCTCCTTCCACATCCTCTTCGGCAAGCGCACCGTGGGCGAGATCAACGCGCTCATAGGCTTCTTCGGCTTCACCTGCATCGTGAGCTGCATCGCCGGCATCCTGTTCGGCTTCATCTTCGGCAGGCTTGAGGACCGGCGCAGGGCCAAGGGCACGGGCGCGCTGCCCCAGTAGCCCGCAGGCGGCGAGATTCGAAGGCCCGGACGCGTCCTGCGCGTCCGGGCCTTTTTCTGTGTGCAGGGAGGGCGGGAGGGTCAGCCCAGGATGCGCTCCACATAGCCCTGGATGTCAAACTTGCGGCGCAGGCCGGCGAAGTTCATGTAGCGCACCTGGCCGAACACGGGGCGCTCCGACCAGGGGCGGTCGTGCACGCCGCCGATGGCCCAGGCGATGCCCGCGTAGCCGTTGGGGTCGCGGCCGTCCAGGCTGTGCCGGTCGTTGAAGGCCACGGCCAGGGCCATGGCCGTGGCGGGGTCCGGCGTCCATTCCAGAATCTTCTTGGCCCAGTACATGCGCATGTAGCCGTGCATCTTGCCGGTGCGCACCATTTCCAACTGCGCCGCGTTCCAGGCCGGGTCGAGCGTCCGGCCCTGCTCCAGTTCGTCCGCGGAGTAGAGCGCGGGGCGCGGGTCGGCGGCGTGCTTTTCCAGGGTGCGGGCGGCCCACTGGGGGAAGCAGGCCGTGGAGTCGTAGTCCTGGTGGTGCAGGCAGAAGTTGTCGGCCAGCTCCCGGCGCACGATGAGCTCCTCCAGGAAGGCCTCTTTGTCCGGGGCGGGCGCGCCGGAGGAGCCCACGGCCAGGGCCACGCGCTGGGCCGAGAGCATCCCGAAGTGCAGCCAGGGCGACAGGCCGGACTGGCCGTCCCTGGCCGGGTCGTTTCGGTTCTCGGCGTAGCCGTGCAGGCCATGGGCCAGGAAGTGCTCCAGGGCGTCCTGACCGGCGCGTTCGCCAGGGGCGAATCCGCCGGGGATGGGCGTCGCGCGGGCCTTGCCGAAAGCCTCCGCGATCTCCCCGGCGCTGCGGCCGAGGCCGGGGGGGACGCCGGGCGCGGGCTGCCCGGGGGGCTCTGGGAAGTCCGTGAGGAATTCCGGCAGCAGGCGGTGGATCTTGGGGCGGATGGTGCGGGCCATATACTCGGGCTTGTCCGAGGCCGTGAAGCAGGGGACCACGTTGCGGGCGTCCGCCTCGTGCAGGGGGCAGGGCAGGGCGGAGGCGGCCCGGGCGAGCCAGGCGCGCTTGTGGCGCAGAGGGTCGAAGTCCGCCACCACCGCGGAGGCGTCCAGGGCGAGGGCCAGGCGGACGATTTCGGACGGGGGGTCGCCCAGCAGGCGCAGCAGGGGGATGCCCCGGGCGGCCATGTCGAGCTGCAGGGTGTCCAGGCCCTCCATGAGGAAACGGAAGTGCGCGGCCTCCGCCCCGGGGTAGGCCGGGTCCAGGCAGTGGGCGCTGACCAGCGGCACGCCAAGGCCCTGGGCCAGCTCCCAGGCGTGGAGCAGGGACCAGTTGTCCCGCAGGCGGTGGTCGCGGTGCATCCAGTGCAGCACCGGCCCCCGCCCTCCCGGAGTACGGGAGAGGATGCGCCCGCGCCGCGCGGTCATCCGCCCCGCGCCCCTCGGGGTTGCAAAGCGTTGCGACTGTCTGTAGATAATGCGATCATACGGCATCCCCGCCAATACAGGAGAATTTCATGCCTTCTTTC
Source organism: Fundidesulfovibrio soli (assembly GCF_022808695.1). Lineage (NCBI taxonomy): Bacteria > Pseudomonadati > Thermodesulfobacteriota > Desulfovibrionia > Desulfovibrionales > Desulfovibrionaceae > Fundidesulfovibrio > Fundidesulfovibrio soli. The sequence goes on along the minus strand of NZ_JAKZKW010000009.1, from coordinate 8,591 downwards.
GACGCAGTCAGCAAGGTCGATCTTCAGGAAGTGGATAACGCCGTGAACAACACGGTCAAGGAGATCGCCACCCGTTTCGACTTCCGCGGGTCCAAGACCGAGGTGAGCCTGAACAAGAAGGACAAGGTCATCGTGGTCACCACGGAGAGCGATATGCGCGCCAAGGCCGTGCGCGACATGCTCATCGGCAACCTGGTCAAACGCAAGGTGGACACCCGCTCCGTCGAGTTCGGCGAGGTCAAGCCCGCTGGCGGTTCAACCGTGCGCCTTGAGGCCAAGATCACGGAAGGCATCGACAAGGACACGGCCAAGAAGATCGTGGCCTTGATCAAGGAGTCCAAGATCAAGGTCCAGGCCCAGATCATGGACGACATGGTCCGCGTCACCGGCAAGAAGATCGACGACCTCCAGGCCGTCATCCAGCTCCTGGGCGGCAAGGAGCTGCCCACCCCCCTGCAGTACATAAACATGAAAAGCTGAAACAGAGGTCACCATGCACCACCCCTTTTCGTTCGCGAACCTTGCGTATTTGGCCCTGACGTTGCTGATGGCAGCATCCCTTGGCGGTTGCGCGAATCAGGCGGGAAAAGGAGTGACCTACGGGTTCGACCGGCCCATGACCCTGGGTGAGTTCTACGGTTTTTGCTGGCCTGCCCAGGTCAACACCAACTGCATGGACGACGGCCTCTGCCGTGACTTCCAGAGCTATCTCGCCCAGGAGCACGCCGACAAGGCCGACTGCATCAAGGGCTGCAACGAGATGCAGCTGGCCAAGTGGCGTCAGTACAACATGTACGGCTGCGAGTCGGCCATCAACAACGCCACGGACTGGTGCGAGAAGTACTGCCGCATGTACTTCGACTTCGGGCCGCCCAGCGACCCGGCGGTGCAGAAGGCCAACGCGGCGGTGCGTCCCGACCCGGGGCCGAACCCCATGATCGATCCCGGGCTTGGGCAGATGGCCCCGCAGAAGCCTCAATAGGCGGTCCGGGCTTCAGAATGGCCGGAGCAGGCGGGGCGGAGACTCTGCCCTGCCGGCAATGACGTGGCCCGTCCAGCCCCCGCGTTGCCCCCTTTGCAGCCGTTCCTTGCCCGGAGTCTGGCAGGGGGGATGCGCTGCGGTGGGCATCATGCACAGTGTATTGTTATATTCCCAATGAGCAAGCCGATATCGTTATTGTCCATAAGCGTTTTCCTGGCTGTCCTGTACTCGTGCCTGGGGGTTGAGGTGGCGGAACGGCTGGGGTTTCATCTACTCAACATCCAGCCCGTACCTGCCTTTTTCAAAAACGTTCCCGGCAATCATGTTCCGAACAGGACCGCCCGGGCCTATTGGGCTCCGTCGCTCCCCTATATCTATTCCATTGATCCCCAGGGCTTTCGTTCCAACGGAACCACACAGGGCAACGATTCCGGACAGGATGTGCTCTGCCTCGGCGACTCTTACACCTTTGGGATATCGGTCAACGATACGGAAACGTTTCCGGCAATCCTCGGCAGCTTGCTTCAGGGGTCTGATGTATTTCGAGGCGTAAAGGTCGTCAATGCCGGATCAGCTGGCGCTGGTATTGAAGATCATCTTCTGTATTACCTTGATAAAGGCAGGAGCATCAAAAAGAAGCTCGTTGTTTTGCAGTTCAATTTGTTCGACATTGACTTTTTGAAGCGTGGGCACGCGTATAAATCAAAGGCTGTTGCCCGTGAGTATGTGCGCGTCAAGGATGACTTGCTATTCAACGAGATGGCCACCGCTGTTTTCAAACGGCTGAATCAAATCCCCTGGTACCACCACATTGAAAAATACATTTCCAATCCGAGCCCAACGTCGCAGCTGGCCGATCCGGCAGTTGCCTGGCTCGGGTACAAGCCGCTCGAGCTGAGTGAGGAAGCCAAGGCGCTGCTCAGTGATCGGAATGCGATGGCTGATGAGTCGCGCATAGATACAATCAGCACTGTATGGCGGCGATATCTTGATATTGTGAAGCGCATTCACCGCGCCGCGCTTGACGACGGGGCTGATTTCTTGCTCGTAATCGTGCCCGACGTGACACAGATATACACGTATGCCAACGCTCCGAGCGCCGTCATACCCGCTTTTTGCGAGCTCAACGGCATCAAGTACATCGATTTGACCCCGATGTTCCGGTCGATGCACATGAACCACGGGGAAGCGCCGTTTTTTGATCCTGAGGATTTTCACTGCAACCCGCTGGGCAACTCCGCAATTGCCGCTTCGGTTCTGGCGCGCATGCGCAAGGATGCGGACGGAATTTTGTCGTTCAGCAGGAACGGCCCCTATCTCCGGTATGATTCGCCCGTGGGCGTGGCGATTACCGTAGAAGAGAATGGCGTTTTGACGTTCCCGGCGAATGACGTGGTGGAACTGGTGCATGGAGCCGGCCAGAATCTGATTGTCACCCCGGAAGCGGGTGGCGACGTCAAGCTGATGGGCGCGAGGTTGTCTGTCGCGGCCAATGCCCGGCTGCGGCTCGTTTTCAAGGCCAAACAGCCACTGGAAAAGGTTGCGGCCGTATTCTATCCCCATCTTCGTGATGATGACCGAGTATCGAATGTCGTCGAGGTTGAGTTGCGCTCGGGCGGGGCGGCCTCGCGGTTCTCCACGTCGCAAAGCCGGAAGGCGCGCGCATGGACGACGATGGAGAACGAAGCCGCTCTGGAGTGCCCGATGAAACCCACGGACCAGGAGTTCGAGGTCAACCTTGCGTTCCTGGGGAGGAGCGGGATTCTCTCCGAGGACGCGCACGAAAGCACCCCGAGGCGCTTCGAGCTTTATCTGTATCCGGTCAAGCCGCGGCTCGGCCCGGACTGGGTGCAATAGGGGCGTACCTTCGGTCGCCCAGGTGTGGCATGCCGCGCCCCGTTGAGCTAAGAGCAGGCCGCCCTCATTTATCTGGAAGGGCCTGCCGCGGGGGGCTGCTTGGGGTGTCAGGTCCGGCTTTGGCCGGTCCCGTATCTGAGGCGGGATGATTGAGCAGGGCGGCGCATGTGGCGGTTAGGGACGGGCGATGCCCGGCCCCCCTCCGCTCACTTGGGGGCTTTGACGGCGAATGGGATGCAGAGCTGGGCCAGGCTGCGGCCGAAGTAGAAATCCAGCTCCTGTTGAGGCAGGGCCGTGCGCGCGGCGAAGGCCTCGCGGAAGCGCCGTTCGGCCTCAGTGAGGGCCTCCAGTTCCCGGGCGGCGATACGGTCGCCGTGAGCGGCGGCGCGGGCCAAGGCCGTGGTTGTGGCTGCCGGGAAGCTCTCCTCGTGGAAGGAGACGACCTCCCAGAGGCTGCCGCGCGTGTCCACGATGTGGGCGCGGGTCAGGCGGTCCCTGGCGTAGAGGGCCTCGATGGCGGCTGTGTCCTGGCAGTAGAGGGCGCGGCACTCTGCCGGGCGGGTTTCGTGGATCAGGCAGGCCGAGCCTTCGGGGGCGTAGAAACGGCAGGCGAAGGCGTTGGCTCCTGGCTGTACGCCTGGCTCGTGCGGGTTCCAGGCTACTTTGACCAGTTCGCTGTGCAGGGTGGTCATCACCTGGGCCACGTTGTCGAAGGCGGGCTCCCCGGCGCGCAGCGTGACCAGGTGGGCCCGTGTCAGCGTGCCTGCGGCGATCAGGGGCAGGTCCTCCAGATGGAGGGCGGGGCCGCCGCGCAGGCAGCAGGCTCCGCAACGGAGGCATTCGGGGGGGCTTTTCGGGGTGCTCATAATTTGTGAAAAATATAACTATTTAAACCCTCCCAGGCAAGCCTAAATGCCCCTAAACCCCCGATGTGAACGGGCATCTGGAATTTTGCTTTGCAGCCCGGGAGAAAGCATGTTAGAAAGTTCACGCGCGTGGATTATTGGGATGATCGACAATTTTCTCGGACTATCCATCTGCTTTGTCCATCCCCATGAAATGGCCGCGCCATGCGTCCGGCAGCGGGCGTGTGGTATGTTCGCGTCGGGAAAACGTCGCATCCGCAAGGGCGGGGCGCGATTTTCGTAAACAGGGCTGTAACTCTTACAACTCTTTTTGGAGGAACACATGGCGAAACACCCGACCCCGTTGCTGGACCAGCTTGAGAGCGGTCCGTGGCCCAGCTTCGTCTCTGACATGAAGCATGCCGCGGAGCTCCGCCACACCAACCCCCGCGGCTTTGAACAGCAGGTTCCCGTCGATGTCATCGACGATCTGCTGGGCCTGCTGGAAATGTCCTACGAGGACGGCACCACCCACTGGAAGCATGGCGGCATCGTGGGCGTGTTCGGCTACGGCGGCGGCGTCATCGGCCGCTATTGCGACCAGCCCGAAAAGTTTCCCGGCGTGGCCCACTTCCACACCGTGCGTCTGGCTCAGCCCTCCGGCCTGTTCTACACGGCCGAGTACATGGAGAAGCTGTGCGACCTGTGGGACTTCCGCGGCTCCGGCATGACCAACATGCACGGCTCCACCGGCGACATCATCTGGTTGGGCACCACCACCCCTCAGCTTGAAGAAATCTTCTACGAGCTGACCCACACCTACAACCAGGACCTGGGCGGCTCCGGCTCCAACCTGCGTACCCCGGCCTGCTGCATGGGCATGTCCCGCTGCGAATACGCTTGCTACGACACCCAGCTCATGTGCCACACGCTGACCAACGAATACCAGGACATGCTGCACCGCCCGCAGTTCCCCTACAAGTTCAAGTTCAAGTTTGACGGCTGCCCCAACGGCTGCGTGGCCGCCATCGCCCGCTCCGACTTCTCCATCATCGGCACCTGGAAGGACGACATCAAGATCGACCAGGCCGCTGTGAAGGCCTACGTCGGCGGCGAGATTCCCCCCAACGCCGGCGCCCACGCCGGTCGCGACTGGGGCAAGTTCGACATCCAGAAGGAAGTCATCGGCCTGTGCCCCACCCAGTGCATGAAGTACGAGGGCGGCAAGCTCGAGATCGACACCAAGAACTGCTACCGCTGCATGCACTGCATCAACGTCATGCCCAAGGCCCTGCGCATCGGTGACGAGCGCGGCGCCTCCATCCTCATCGGCGCCAAGGCCCCCATTCTCGACGGCGCCCAGATGAGCTCCCTGCTCGTGCCCTTCATCCCGGCGGACGATCCGTTCGACGAGATCAAGGAAGTCATCGAGTCCATTTGGGACTGGTGGATGGACGAAGGCAAGAACCGCGAGCGCCTGGGTGAAACCCTGAAGCGCCTCGGCTTCCAGAAGGCTCTGGAAGTGTGCGGCATCACGCCTGTGGCCCAGCATGTCAAGGAGCCCCGCACCAACCCCTACATCTTCTGGAAGGAAGATGAGGTTCCCGGCGGCTGGACCCGTGACATCAACGAGTACCGCAAACTGCATCAGCGCTAAAACAAGGGGGAACAAAACATGGCGTTCGTCTCTTCTGGATACAATCCCGCGAAGCCCATGGAGAACCGCATCTCCGACATCGGACCCCGGTTCTTCAAGGATTTCCTGCCTCCGGTTCTTGAGAAAAACTATGGCAAGTGGGTCTCCCACGAAATCCTCGAGCCCGGCCTGCTGGTGCACGAGGCCGAGTCCGGCGACAAGGTGTTCACCGTCCGCGCCGGTACCGCCCGCCTGGTGTCCACCGAGTACATCCGCGAGATCTGCGAGATCGCGAAGAAGTACGCCGACGGCTACATGCGTTGGACCACCCGCAACAACATCGAGTTCATGACGACCTCCTTGGAGACCGCCAAGGCCATGAAGGCCGACCTGAACTCCCGCAAGTTCGCCGCGGGTTCCTACAAGTTCCCCGTTGGCGGCACCGGCGCCTCGATCTCCAACATCGTGCACACCCAGGGCTGGATCCACTGCCACACCCCGGCCACCGACGCCTCGGGCACCGTGAAGGTGATCATGGACGAACTCTTCGAAGAGTTCACCAACATGCGCATGCCCGCCATTGTGCGCGTGGCCGTGGCCTGCTGCCTGAACATGTGCGGCGCCTGCCACTGCTCGGACCTCGCCGTTGTCGGCTTCCACCGCAAGCCCCCCATCGTCGACCACGAGTACCTGGACAACATGTGCGAAATCCCCCTGGCCATCGCCTCCTGCCCCACCGGCGCCCTGAAGCCCGGCAAGCATGACCTGGGCGAAAAGAAGGTCAACACCATCCTGGTCAACCAGGAGCGCTGCATGTACTGCGGCAACTGCTACACCATGTGCCCCTCGCTGCCCCTTTCCGACAAGGAAGGCGACGGCGTGATCATCATGGTCGGCGGCAAGGTGTCCAACAGGATTTCCATGCCCAAGTTCTCCAAGGTCGCCGTGGCCTTCATCCCCAACGAGCCTCCCCGCTGGCCGACGCTGGCCAAGGTGTGCAAGAAGATCATCGAGGTCTACGCCGCCGAAGCCAACAAGTACGAGCGCCTGGGCGATTGGGCCGAGCGCATCGGTTGGGAGAGCTTCTTCGAGAAGTGTGAGCTGGACTTCACCCACCACCTGATCGACGACTTCCGCGATCCGGCGTACTTCACCTGGCGTCAGTCCACCAACTTCAAGTTCTAAGACGACAAACCCGGGGGTGCGGACCTTGTCCGCGCCCCCGGCTCTAAACGAGGTGATTCATGGATGATGCCGAAGCCAAAGCCTTGATCGTCGAAACCCTGAAGTCCAAGACCAACAAGTCCAAGTTCTACCTGAAGGACTTCTACGCCTTCCTTCCCGACATGAAGAAGATGGCGGTTTCCAAGCTGGTGAACACCATGGTTGCCGAGGGCACCCTGGAATATTGGTCCTCGGGCTCCACCACCATGATCGGCCTCAAGGGCGCTGGCAAGCAGCACGCCACCGAAGAAGGCGAATAGCCCGTTCGGGACTCCTAACTTTTTCCCGTCCCATGCGCCTCTTCCCCTTGGACTCCTGCCCACGGGGAAGATGGCGTGGGGCGTGAGCCTCTGGGGCCTGGGCGCTCCACACCCCACATGATTTCCATCCCCCGCCTTGTCCTGGCCGGCCTGTCCGGCGGTTCCGGTAAGACCATCGTCTCTCTGGGGCTCACCCGCGCCTGGGTGAACCAGGGCCTGCGCGTCGCCCCCTTCAAGAAAGGCCCCGACTACATCGACGCGGCCTGGCTCTCGCTTTCCGCCCGAACCCCGGCCTGCAACCTGGACCCCTTCCTCTTCTCGGACGACGTGCTCCTGGGCCTCTTCGCCCAGAAGGCCGCCCAGGCCGACCTGGCCTTCGTTGAAGGCAACCGCGGCCTCTTCGACGGCGGCGACGCCCTGGGCTCCTATTCCACCAGCCAGTTGGCCCGCAAGCTCGCTGCCCCGCTGGTTCTGGTCATCGACGCCACCAAGATGACCCGCACGGCTGCGGCCATCGTGCAGGGCTGCGCGAATTTCGAACCCGACTCTGGCTTGGCGGGCGTCATCCTGAACCGCACCGCGGGCGAGCGCCATCGCCGGATCCTGCGCGAGGCCATCGAGCAGTACACCGACGTGCCCGTGCTGGGCACGCTGCCCAAGCTGCGCGAGAACCCCATCCCCGAGCGGCACATGGGGCTCATCTCCAACCGCGAGTACGAAGGCCAGGAGGCCATCCTCGAAGGCATCGCCAAGGTCATGGCCGACAACTGCGACCTTCCGCGCCTGCTCGGCATCGCACGCGCCGCACCGCATCTGGCCGTGCCCCGGGGCGATATCTGGCCCGCCCGGGCCGATGGGCAGGCCCCTCGCATCGGTTACGTCCTGGATGCCGCGCTGTGGTTCTACTACCAGGAGAACCTGGAGGCCTTGAGCCGGGCCGGGGCCGAGCTCGTGGAGGTCAGCCTGCTTTCCGCCGACCCCTGGCCGGAGCTGGACGGCCTCTATCTGGGCGGCGGGTTCCCCGAGACCCAGGCCCAGGCCCTGGCGGACAACATTTCCGTGCGCACCAGGGTGCGCACCCTGTCGGAGTCCGGCGCGCCTATTTACGCCGAATGCGGCGGGTTCATGTATCTCTGCGAGGAGCTGCACACCGAGGGGGCCATCTACCCCATGGCCGGGGTCTTCCCGTTGGCCACAACGCTGTGCGCCCGCCCGCAGGGCCTGGGGTACGCCGAGGCCACCGTGGTGGCGCGGAACACCTTCCATCCGGTCGGGGCCGTGCTTCGCGGCCACGAGTTCCACTACTCCAAGTGCCTGGCCCAGTCGCGCTACACCGGGCACGGCGAGTCGCCCGTGCTGGCACTGCGCATGGAGCGGGGGGCGGGGATGCTGGAGGGGATGGACGGCGCGGTGAGCGGCAATACCTTCGCGGCGTACACGCATATTCACGCCCTGGGGGTGCCCCATTGGGCGGAGAATTTTGTGCGCGCGGCGGCCGCGTTCAGGGCCGGACGGCCTGGCTGAAGAAAACGGCGGCCTCCGGGTTCGGTTTGCCCCGCATGAGGGGCGGTGGCGTTTTTTTCATGGTTGCCTGATATTACGCTGAGTAGATGCCGCCGGCGGCCAAAGGGCCTTCGGCCCTCTGGACTCCCATTCCGCTTCGCTCCCGTATCGCCCGCCCGTCCTGTATCGTGGCTTTCCGTCAGCACTGGTAGGTTCAAACGCCAGCCCGACGTGCCTGCGGGGCGGGGTACGCCGATATATTTGAAGAATATCGGCGTACCCCG